>JABDAU010000064.1 GCA_013289045.1 Bacteroidota bacterium
AGCCATGCAATAGCTATAAGCAGCAGACCAAACCCCAGGTAGGTATATATAATGGTTTCATTATTGAACGTGCCTTCAGCAAGTAATTGTTTAGGCGTTACGGTTACGCCCATCCAAAGCCCAAGGTTAATAATAGCCATGTTGAGTATCCCGATATGATCAAAATCATACGCTATGTAAAACAGCAGCAACATAGGTATAAATGTAGCCATGCCGTAATGCACGCCAAATACTTTATACTGGTATTGCAGGTAGCCGATAAAAATGAGCAGGCAGAGTGTACCGAGCAATAAAATGTAGTCGAAAAAGCTGGTTGGCGCTTGTACTTTTATAGTACTGAATGGCGCTTTATTTTTAAAGCAATAACCAAAACATGCCATGGAAACAAGCGCGATAAATGCCAGTACGGCAACATGCCCTATGCTATCGATATTTTTATAAACCAGGATGCCCAGCCCGGAAGTTAAAAGTAAAATACCAAGGTAGAGCAGTGTCCTTACATCCCAGTGAACAGATAGCAGGGGCTTGAGCCGTTGCGCGTTAAGCCTGGCATAAGATTCATCGCTGATCAGTCCGTCAGCATGTAATTGATCGGCAATTTTTTGATCCACAAGGATAGTTTAAGTAAATACCTGGTTAAAGGTGGATATGAATATAGGAAAATTAATATGGATGCGCCATCTGAAATACAATTGGTTCCGATTATATAATTTTTTCTGCGATACCCCAATCCCTCAATACAATGCCACCTCATCCCAATTCTTCACCCAAAGTCCTTTAGCATAATCGCGGAATGTTTGAGGTGCGGCATTAAACACCTCGTCGAATACATAATCGCCGCCTTTATATTGCACCGGCGTAACTTTTAGTTTTAGCTTGGTCGTTCCGCGCATGGCGTATTTCTGCGCGCCTTCATGCATGATCACCTTCATCGGGCTTGGTGTTTGGAAACCATGACAGGACACCCGGTACACCAGCCAAACTTCTGCCAGGCCGTTATGGTCAAGGTCGGTTACCGATAAGCTTCCCGGGCGGAATTTAACGTCGACATCCCCACCACAGGGGCCTGCATTATCGTTCAGCTGCCACGAAAGCTGTACGCTATTGCCCGATTGCAAATAGCTCCACGCATGTAATATACCTGTGTAAACACTTTCATCATCATCAGCAGGTTGGGCGGTCACATCCTGGGTAATGATCACCACATGTGTGCCCTCCTTATCCTGGTAGCGTATGGCATCGGTAAAAGGGCCATGATATTTCATCGCTGCCGGGACAGCGGCCTTTTTTAAATGGGTAACTTGCTGTGCATTCGCCCCGGTATATAGTAACGCCAAAAGCGAAAAAATGATCGTGATCTTCATGAAATCAGGTTGGTTTGATACGTTAAAGATAACAGATATCTTCAATAAAATCATGATCTGCAAATAGCTCGCGAGCAATAATAAAAACATTTCAGGCGGATAAGCTTTATACTATAAAACGATCCATTATGGCAAAGAATGAAAATGTATCAACGATACACCGCAAGGGAAAACCGGCCGGCAATGGCCGCGAAAATGAAACATTGGATGAAGCAATAGATGAAACCAATGCCGAAGAAAACATCGGCACTGAAAATACGGAGGTGCGGCATCACAACCGCCACCTGCATAAAGGCGAAGAGCTAAAAACATTTAAAGACACGGAAGAATAAAATCAACCCGATATGAATAAGCTATTTAAAAGAACGGTAATTTTTGCATTGCCGCTAATTGTGATTGCCTTTATGGCCCTTACTGTTCCGGCTACCTTAACCGTAACAAGCCCGGCCTTTAAGGCGGACGGCATGATACCTGCAAAATACACTTGCCAGGGTGCTGAGGTAAGCCCGCCATTGCAGATTAGCGGTATGCCGTCGGGCACGCAGTCGCTGGCTGTTATTGTGCATGATCCAGATGCGGCAAGACCCGGCGGCGTAACACATTGGATCGTATTCAACCTTCCGCCGGATGGCAATATCCCCGAAGATTTTAAAGGGGCAACACAGGGCTTAAACAGCGGCAACAAACCTGGCTACAAAGGCATGTGCCCACCTACAGGATCGCATCATTACCATTTCATGGTGTACGCGCTTGACAGCAAATTAACCCTCGATAGCAATACAGACAAAGCCGGCCTGGAGAAAGCCATGCAGGGACACGTATTGGCCCAGGGTGAGTTAATAGGATTATACGCGAAAACAGCGCAATAGAAATAATAATTCCGCTTCGCAGTCTATACGTTATTGGATCTTTTTCCAAACCAGATCCTGCCCGGTAGCCTTTCCCGCAAACTACCCTGCATACACGCCCCGGAGGGAGGGGTTGTATTACTTAAATATCACCTTGGTAGCGCCATAGCCGAACTTTTCTTTATGGGCATCCATAAAAGTTTTAACCTTGGGGTGTTTGCTTAGTGCTTTGTGCAGCTCGTGTTTTAGTATGCCGTTGCCTGCACCGTGTATAAACACCATATCTGGTAATTGATGTACAATGGCAGCATCCAGCGCCTTGTGAAACCTCGATAGTTGAATATCCATTATCTCGCTGTTTTTTAAAAGCTGGTAATCATCGCGCAGCTTTTCAATGTGCAGGTCAACTTCGGCGGCTGGTTTTTCGATCTCGTTTTTTTCTTCAGCGGGTTTAAAAAAGCTTTCCTTTAATTTTTGTGCGTCAATGATCAGTTCGGGTTCATCCAGCTGTATTAACCAACCCATTTCATTCAATAAAGGGAGTTTCTTTTTAGCGCCCGAAAAGTCTTTAGCTTTAAACTTATTGTTAAAAACGACAGGGGCTGCCGGTTTAATATTCTGTGTGGTGTAATATGTGATATTGAAAATAAATGCAGGCCATAACTGCAGATCGGCTAACTGGGCCGAATAAATTTTAACGCTCGATTTCGGACCTGTTAAGCCTGCAAATTCACCTTTATACACTTGTTGTTTTTCGGTAGTTAAGGCGGTTAAAAGTTGGTACGAAGTATTGTTGAGCAAATAAAAATGTACAACAGCGTTTGCTTTAGGATCACTAACCACGCCAAGATAGATCCCTTTGGTTTCAAACTCAGCAGCGGGTATCTGTGCAACGTTTACACTATCTTTATTTATGTTATTCTTCATTCCGGCTGGTTCATAACCATGTACGGATGTAACCTTACTTGCCAGTACCGGGATCTCAAAATCGTCGTCGCCGGTAACGCCTATCATCTGCTCATCGATAATACGGGTTACAAAGCCTTCCATTTTTTCATCAACAAACCGCACAAAATCGCCTAATTTATATTTCATAGCTATGGTAATAAGGCACAAAGGTATCTTAAATTTAAGATTGTGGGCCATAGGGACGGATATGCTATGTAAGGATCGGTAGAATCGTGGCTTATAAATACACTAATACTATACTCCGGAAGTTTCACATCCCGGACTACCATTGGAGTGCCGCTTTTCTACCAAAAAGTGTAGTATTTAATTTGTGCCAATTTTCAATTCTAAGGTTTTATTAGCATCTGAATATCAGGCAATTAATAAAATGCCTGCTGTAGCAAAGTGTAGCATTTCGTAGCATTCTTCTGTGTGTTGTGTAGCATTTCGCAGGTATATTGCTACACCTGCTACGCCATTGGTGGCCGGCGAGACTGGCAAAATAGTGTCGGCATGGGTTTAAAATAGTGTTGAGGGCGTTGCCGCAGGCCGCACCCAGGCCCCATAGCGGCCCGGGCTGTCCGTTCATACTGCGCAGGCATTAGCCACGGCTTGTCACACTGAGGCCCCGAAGTGCCGGTATCCACTGCCATCCCTAACGCGGGCTGGTGGTTATAATCGTCCGAAGTCAGAGACATTCGCACAGCAAACCAGGGCGAAAAAATGTGCTTGCCCTCCTTGTGCGAAGCAAAGGGAGGGCCGACAAGCGGCTTAGCGAAGTCGGGGTGGGTAAACGGAGCGCGATAGGCTGCAAAGCAACATTTTAGCCGGGGACATTCGCACAGCAAACTACGTAGAGCGAAGCGCCTAGCTACCTGACTATTCAACAATACTTTGCAAAACGCCTTTGTTAAGCGAAATGGAACTATTTACACCGGAAAGCATCAGTAAAAAAAGCTTATTTTTTCTCTTTAAAAACAGTATTTCTAAGGAAATAGGAGACTGGGTGCTGTTTTTCAAATTACCAAAGACATCACTTACCTCTTTTGGATTATATTTAATCCAAAAGTTGGTACAGCGCGAGTAATAACAGGCAGTGGTATCATCTTTTTGTTCAGTTTTTGTATCGATACCATTAATGTTTATGAAAATCCTTTTTGGAACTTCCGGTTTAGTGTGTTTATAGTTAAAAGACATGTCGGTAATATTGTCTGTTAAATACGTAGTATAAAAATACATGTTAGTATCTGAATATGATTCTTTTATTACATTTTTTAATGACCCTGTAAATAGAGAATCTACCATGTAAACCTGCAAATAGTAATCTTTTGCGAAGAAAAAACAACTGATTGGTTTACGATATTTATTCATGGTAGTCTTATGAAAAACAATGTTTTTTTCATGATTGTCACAACATTTGTTAATGTGCAGTAGTTGCAAATAATCATTCGGGACGGTGTTTGCGAAGGAGCTAAAATCAGAATCCTTAGTTTCAGGATTTCCACACCCGATACAAAAAAAGATCAAGCAAATTCCAATTTTCAATAATTCTTTACTTTTTCGATAAGTCATTGTATCTTTTGTTTATTTTGAAATACCTCCTCCTGCGCTGGCGTGAGTATGCAGCGATGGCCAAAAGCGCTGAGTACTCGTGCCTTATCAATCAAATAGGTTTCATAGAGCAAGTTAGTCACGAGTCGCATTTACACAAAACCTTGTCTTCAAACTCGCGCCAGTGTTGAGATAGAGGTCATATTCACGCCAGAATTAGGGATTATCACAAACAATTTCAAAAAAAAATTCATTGTTTCTTTCGTTTAAAAAACCAATGGCAATTTCCCAAGTATTCATCTTTGAAGCATTTTTATACGGTGATAATGTAAAATCGATACTATTGTCCAGGCTGGGTTGATGAAAATTTTCTTTGATTATAAACGCATCAACGCCAAGTATCTGAATGTTTTCTTTTTGACATTCTTTAATAAATTCAATTGCGGTTGATTTGGGATATACCAAATCATTTCCTCTACTAATACTCTTATCCTGAAATCTTAATTCAACTTTATTCATATTTCTACTTTGTATAGTTAGGTAGACGGTATCTGTTTATCAATTGCCCCATCGCTGGCCACCGCTCTCGCCACTCACGCTAACCCCCTCCACCAAATTTACCATCTTTAACCATAATCCAAACCCTCAAATTTCAAGACAGTTGAGGATGGTTAAATCGATTCAGTAACATAATTTGCAGTCCATTATAAACCCTGATTTCTTTTTCATGAAACCTATTGTGAGATACCTGTTCGTACTGCTGAGCTTGCTCCCTATAGCCGGTACATACGCCCAAAACACTACGCAGTCCCTCAACAGCCGTCCGTGGAATGCCGGCTGGATAGCCGCCCCTAATGATCCCGGTACCGAATACGGCATTTACTATTTCCGCAAAAGTATCGATCTTGCCGATAAGCCCGCATCGTTCATCATCCATGTTTCGGCAGATAACCGTTACAAGCTGTACGTAAATGGCGCGCTCATCTCCTTAGGCCCTGCACGCAGCGACAGCTATTACTGGGAATATGAAACCGTCGATCTTGCGCCATATCTCACCAAAGGCAAAAACACTATAGCCGCATTGGTATGGAACGAGGCGCAATACCGCCCTGCCGCACAGGTGACCATCCGTACCGCGTTCATCATCCAGGGCAACACGCCTGCTGAGGATCTGCTGAATACCAACCGCTCGTGGAAATGCTTCCGCGATAACGGCCATCAGCTCATCCCCGGCTATTTTTTCGCTGCCAGCAGGGGCGAAATGGTAGACATGAACCAGGCCGTTACCGCCGACTGGACAGCAGCAAATTTCGACGACAGCGCCTGGCCCTCCGCCAACAAAGTGGGTGACGGCAAACTGAAAGGCATGTCGTGGGGCAGCGACTGGAACCTGGTGCCTTCGCCGCTCTTACCGCGTGAAATGGTTTACCAGCGTATCCCCGCTTTGCGTATGGCAGCGGGCGTGAATGCACCTGCAGGGTTCCCGGCAACAAAAACGGCGGTAACTATCCCTGCCAATACCACGGCCGTTTTACTGCTCGACCAAACGGTTGAAACCAACGCCTATGTAACCCTTAATTTCAGCGGTGGCAAGGATGCCGGCATCTCCTTAGGTTATGCCGAATCGATGTTTGAAAAAGGCAGCAACGGCAGGCGCAAGGGCAACCGTAATGATGTGGAAGGCAAAGAGTTTATAGGCCGGATCGATAGCCTTATCTCCAACGGGCAAACCAGCCAATCATTTACTACGCTTAACTTCCGCACTTATCGTTACCTGCGGGTTATCGTGCATACAAAAGATCAGCCGTTGGTGATCGACGACATTTACGGCACGTTCACCGCCTATCCTTTCAAGCGCACTGCCGTATTTAACAGCAGCGATACCACCATCAAACAGATCCTGGACATTGGCTGGCGCACGGCACGGCTCAATGCCTGGGAAACCTATACCGATTGCCCGTATTACGAGCAATTGCAATACATCGGCGATACCCGCATCCAGGCCCTTATCTCCTATTACAACACCAGCGACGACCGCCTTGCACGCAGCGCGCTCACCATGATGGACCACTCGCGCCTTGCCGAGGGCGTTACCCGCAGCTGTTACCCATCCAATGGCACGCAGATCATCTCCACGTTTTCGTTATGGTACATCTGCATGCTGCACGATTACTGGATGTACCGCGGCGACAACGATTTCATCAAAGACAAGCTGGTTGGCGAACGCGCTGTGCTCGATTTCTTCAGTAAATACCAATTGCCCGACGGTTCGGTAAAAAATACGCCGTATTGGGCATTTGTGGATTGGTCGGGCAATTTTGCGGGTGGGATAGACGGCCCCGACGGCTGCGCAGCCATATACGACCTGCAATTACTCTGGGCCTACCAATGGGCAGCAGAAATGGAAGCCAAGGTCGGTCTGCCGGATTTAGCCAAGCTATACAGCGAAAAAGCCGCACAGCTAAAAGCCACCATCAACCGCAAATACTGGGATGCGGCAAAAGGATTATATGCCGATAATATCTTAAAGAAAGACTACTCGCAGCACGCCAATTCACTGGCTATCCTTACAGGCACTGCTGCCCCGGCGCAGGTTGCGGGCATCTGCCATAAAATGCTTACCGATAGTACGCTTACGCAATGCAGCATTTATTTTAAATATTACCTGCACCAGGCGCTCATAAAAGGCGGTTTGGGCAATGATTATATCAGCTGGCTGGACAAATGGCGCGAGAACATCAAATGGGGATTGACCACCTGGGCCGAGTACTCCGACGTGGCCACCACCCGCTCTGATGCCCATGCCTGGGGAAGCAGTCCGAATATCGAATTCTTCCGAACCGTGCTGGGGATCGACAGCTACGCGCCGGGCTTCAGCAAGGTAAAGGTCGAACCGCATTTAGGTAACATCACCAACGTAAGCGGCGAGATCCCGCACCCGAACGGAAAGGTATCCGTACAATACAAGCTGGAAAACAGCAGGTGGAAAATTGCGATCACACTGCCTAAAAATACCTCGGGGATCTTGGTTTGGAAAGCGAAGGTCTATCCTTTGAAGGCGGGGGAAAATTCGTTTGTGATATAAAAAAACCGTCATGCCGAATTTATAACCACAGGCTCTGTTCGACGGAGTCCTGTGGAGAAGAGCAATGACAAATCGCTAATCCGTACAGCGGATATTGCACGCGACCCGGTGGACTCACCCGGTCATCGCTATCGCTTGACCACCCTCTCTCCGCTTCGCGGAAAGAGGGTAGCTACAGCATTACACGGAAATATTTTGTGAAAGTATTATGGCTTTACCCTCTTTCGCGAAGCAAGAGAGAGGGTCGACGGGCGGAGCCTCGTCGGGGTGAGTCCACCGGGTCGCGTGCTTAAGCGGATGATATATTTACACACTAGCCCTTGCAGATCTAACCATTTCTTCGTATCTTAGTTAAACAACATCGCCAACATAAGTTCTCCTATACCTTCAAAAAATGTTTAACAACGTAGCACTCGACGTAGTTATCGGATTGATATTCATTTATCTGCTGTACAGCCTGTTGGGTACATTGCTGGAGGAGATCCTGGCAACCAATATCGGGCTGCGGAGCTTTATGCTGCAAAAAGCGATCAGGCGTATGCTTGATGACAGTAAAAATAACACCGCGCTAAGCGATGCATTTTATAACCATCCTTTAATAAAATATCTTGCCGATAGCCCATGGCCCTGGCCGTTAAAGAATAAGCCGGCGTACATTAAACCTGATACATTTTCGAAGGTAATGATCGATCTGCTTCGGGGGCAAAATTCTAACTGCGGCGCCAATGATGCCGCATCGATACAAAACAGCCTTAGTACAAAAAAATTAGCCTGGGATGATAAGACGGTGATCTGCGATCAAACGGATACTTACCTGAATTCGGTTTGGTCGGATGCCAAATGTAACCCCGACGTATTTAAGCTTAATCTGGAGCAATGGTTTAACGAAACCATGGACAGGACAACCGGGTGGTATAAAAAGTACACGCAAATATTGCTGTTAGGCGTGGGTTTGCTCATATCGGTCGGCTTTAATGTCGACACGATAAAAATCGTGCAGCTATTAGAGAATAATCCAAAACTGCGGGCGCAGGTGGTACAGCAGGCCGGCGATTTTGAAAAAACACACCCCAGGCTTGATGAAGAGATTGACATAACGCAGTTAAAGATAGACAGCCTCACCAAACTGCGTAAAAACTCCGATAGCCTCGCCACTAAACTTGCTGCCGATAAACAGGCCCGCGAACTGAATAACCAGCTTTTTAAACAGGCAACGGAAGTAGTAGGCACCAATATTAAAGTGAACAACGTACTGGCGATTGGATGGGAAGGCAGCTTTAGCAAGAACCTTAAAAGTATCACATTTCAGAACATCATCGGCTGGTTTTTAACGGCGCTGGCCATCTCCATGGGCGCACCCTTCTGGTTCGACCTGTTAAATAAAGTAATGTTGTTGAAGGGGTCGCTATCCCCTAAAAAATCGCAGCAAAAATAATTCGACCGTGTTCCGGCATTCATCTTCATTAAATAAATTTCTAACCTTATCATAATATGGCAAATTTTTCAAATGCTTACGCGCTAACTATGCATGTAGAAGGCGGTTATTCCAATGACCGCAACGACCCGGGAGGCGAAACCTTTAAAGGCGTAGCCCGCAATTTTAATCCCCGCTGGAAAGGCTGGGCCATCATCGACCAAATAAAAAGCACACACCCGCATGATCTCGACGCGGCCCTGAATGCCAACGCAGAACTACTGCAGGAGATCATGACTTTTTATCAAATCAATTATTGGGACGTGAACCAAACCGGCCTCATTAGCGACCATCAGATAGCCAACCAGGTTTTTGATACTGCCGTAAATTGCGGCACCGGCACCGCTGCAAAATTTCTGCAGGAAGTGGCCGGCGTAACGGTTGACGGCCACATCGGCAGCGAAACTATAAATGCAGTAAACAACGCTCATGCTGAAGATCTGTACAATAAATTTCTTGCGCGGCGAAAGCAATATTATCTCGTTGTCATCAGCAAAAAACCTCAAATGGCGGAATTCGAGAAAAGCTGGATGAGCCGCTTATGGCCCTATAAAACAGCTTAAGGAAATGCAGCTTATAATTTAATGGAGATGGGCACAGGGCCATCAACAGGTTTATTTTCCAGCTGCGCTATTACTTTTTGTATGTTCTTTTCCAGCGTTTCAGTAGTTTTAATGTTGTTGAGGTAGCGGAGCACATCTTTCCGCTGGTGATAGGTTAGCGCGTTAAATGCTTCGGTAAGTTTTTTTTCTTTTAGCAGCATCGCCAATTGCTCAGGCATCGGGAAGTCTTTTTCAAGGACTTCTTCATCCTGCTCTATCACAAATTCTGCCGTTTCGCCGGTTGTTGTTTTGGCGCCTTTAAGGGTTCCCATATTTACAAACAAGCGGTAAGGGCCGCCTTTTACCGGCACCAGGAACTTGGTAAAAGGGAAGCCGTTAATGGTTCCTTTTATCCGGATATAACCCTTAACAGCAGTAAACGCTGACGTGATCGCCGCAGGCACATCAACACAAAAATTGATACCGTTTTTGTATATCGTCGCTTTGAATTTATATTGCCGCGGCTTGGTCATATCTGAAATTAAAGGTGCATAGTGCTTCTCCGCTTAACAGTCGCTTTATATTGAAACTGTAAATTTGCTATGGTTAAATATAGTTTATACGCAGCCGTTAATTTATTTATTCTTTGATTCTTAATCTAAAAGTTAAAAACAGGCCGCGTCCCGGTAACCGGCATCTTGTACGCTTCGTAAAAATGTCGTTCAGAAAGCAAATTGTTACAATTTCCGGTTAAAGCGGCACACAATTGGCAAGTGTGTCGTTGTACCTTTGTATTGAAATTATGAATAGTGAAATAGAAATAAAGATCCGCCGGCTTATCAAGGATAAATTAGGTAATGATGAATCGCAAATAACCGAAGATGCTACTTTTAAGGACGACCTGGAAGTTGATTCATTGGATTTTACCGAACTGATAGTAAGTATCGAAAAAGAATTCAAAATAGCTATCCCGGACGACGTATATGACAAACTGAATACGGTAGGCGCGCTGAACAGACATGTTACCAAACTGGTCGACCCCTATGGCTTAAATGATAGCAAAGCTGTAAAAGCAACCAGATCAGAGCCAGAACCCGAGCCTGAGTTTGAAGAGCAGGATACCCTGTAGACAAATATTTTTTACCCGTTTGATCTATTCATCATAGGCAACACCAGGAAGCGAACAGTACAATGCGCCACAAGCGACAACGCAAACGTTGCCACCAGGATCATCCCTTTTTTGAAAGGCGTATCGAAATAATCAAGAAAACCGGATTGATTGCTGCCGCTATACAGCATAGCCATCGTAAATACTACAATACCTGTTATCCATAAAGTGAGATGTGAGTAAAAGTAACGGTTAGATAACAGCTTAGAACCCGAAAACGATGCCAGCAACAGCACCACATGGGCAATAAAAAATATAGCGGCTATAATTATTAACAGATAGAACATAGCGGTCCTTTTTTCTTGAAAAATAAAAATTTATTTAGAATTAAAAAATACGCTGAATTGGAATATTTTGACTGATGCAGTATAAAATTTAATCCATGCCTTTTCTGCTTAAAATATTAAAAATCAGCGGGTTTTAGCGGTTAATTTATTGACAAAAAAAGTCAATAGATCAATTTGTAACTTTTTGATGACTTATTATAAAAACATTCAACCCATCTTTGGGTTTCTAAGGTTTACAAATGAAGTTAATTGTACATCAATAAGTTACATCCGCCCGTGCAACAACCCTACCAAAGTCATAAATATCATTTTATAAGTTCCCTGTTAGTATTGCTGCTGATTGGCATCGGAAGTATCGCTTATGGCCAGGCTGGCCGTCCGGTTGATTCGTTAAAAACCGATTCGCTGAAAAAAAGTAAGGCTGAGATTAAAGAGATGCATCCGCGTTCGTACAACGTGAACAAGCAATATGATTTTTCCGATCTGACACGCAACTTGTTCCACCCGCACCGGAAACCGGATACTTTAAAAAAACGCTCCGCCGTTACCATTGTACCTAACATTTCGGCAAACCCTACCATTGGTTTCCAGGGCGGTATTAAAGCCGTGGCCGGTACCAAGTTGGGCGACGACCCAAGTACGTTGCTTTCTACCGGCGCTTCATCTGCAACAATTACCACCAAGGGCATTATCTTTTTCTATCTCAACCACAACATATTCACCCCCGGTAACAGGTGGAACTTCCAGGGTAACTTCACCATATCCAAAACCGCGGTGCCCGACGAAGGCCTGGGCATAGGCAATGGCCACTTTAGCAACGACAAAGACGAACAAACGCTCGCCGACCCAACGCATAAAGTATATGGTATACATTCTATTTTTTTTAACCTGAGGGAAAAGGCCTATAAGAAAGTGGCTAAAAACCTGTTCCTGGGTGCGGGTTTGTCGTTTGACGTAAGGAAGAACATCAGTAACAAAGATTCAACAGGTCATTCAACCCCATCGGGCGTATACAATACGGAACACGGCCTGCCGAAGACAAGCTCTTCTTCAAACGGGTTTCTCTTTAATGTGGAATATACCACGCGCGATAACCCAAACCGCGCTTACACAGGCGTTTATTTTGATGCCGGTGTACGTGTGAACCAAACCTGGATAGGCAGCTCCAAAAATGCTGTGCAGTTCACTACCGACATAAGGAAATACATCAGCTTGTCGGCAGTCGACCCGGAAACCGTGATCGCCTTATGGAACTGGGGATCATACCTCGGCAGCGGTACATTGCCATATCTCGATCTGCCAGGCTCGGCAAGGGATGTGTCCTTTCGCAGTGCAAGGGGTTATACCGCCACCTATTTTAAGGGTACAAAATATAACGACACCGAAGCTGAATTCCGTTTCCCGCTGCTGGCCAATAAGTTTGTAAGCGGCGTAGTATTCGGCAACCTGCAAACCGCAAACGACGAGCAGGGCACAAAGCTGTTCCAGGTATTTCAGCCGGGCTACGGCGCGGGCTTGCGCATATTGTTCAACAAGGTTACACGCACCAACCTGGCGCTTGATTATGCCTTCGGCAAGTTTAATAACAAAGGCTTCTTCCTGAATTTGAACGAGGCGTTTTAAGGCGTATATACTGCCGCTTTTCTAATTCCCTCCCTCGGGAGGGGTGCGTCTGGATGAGCATAGGCAGGGAGGGGTTTAGCAAACTTTGTTAGCCGATATCCCAACTTCCCCCAACAAAAAAACCCGCAGCCACTATAAAGCAGCTGCGGGCCAATATATCATCACACAGAAACTTCTTAACCTTTTACTTCAGTTACTTTGGTAACTTCAATGGTATCGCCATCCAGCTTACCATCGATAACTACGTTTTTGCCGGCAAATTTTACCACCTCTTTTTGGTTAGTGATCTTGTAGACCTTCCCGCCAGATACAAAAACGGCCTTAGCGCCCATTTTCATACACTTTTGCGCGCAGGATACACGGTCGCCGCCATGCATTGGTTTGCCCATGCCGGCACAATTAGAATCATCAATATAACCTGATAAATGCGTATCGACACCGGCGAAGGCATAGGTCATGCCCATTGATAAAAATAATACTACAGAAAATAAAAGCTTTTTCATGATCAGTTTGGTTTGAATAAATTGAATTATGTTGAATAAGTTAATTTAGTATTGGCGATTTAAATTTACATTAATTTCCAGGAAAACAAATCATACCGCTATTCTTATTTGTTCAACAAACAGCGCATAAGTTGCCCAACCGTAAATGAAATACGAAACCGACAGCCATACAGTTGCCTGGCAGCCGCAAAGATCATACTGGCTCACGCGCTTTATGATCCTACGCCTGCTGGGGTTGGTATATGCCATTGCTTTCCTGGTAGCTATTAACCAGTTGGTTCCGCTGATCGGTTCTAACGGCTTGCTGCCGGTTGGCGATTATTTTGATAAAGTTGTACAAGCTTACGGCTCCGCGGGTGCCGGTTTTATGAAGCTGCCATCGGTATTTTGGGTCTGGCATTCGGATACGGCGCTGCTGGTAGTTGCATGGGCAGGCTTTATTTTTTCGTTAGTGGTAACTGCGGGTTTTGCCAATGCGCCGCTCATGGGCGTATTGTGGTTCCTGTACATGTCCATCATCCACGCCGGGCAGGATTGGTATGGCTACGGCTGGGAGATCCAGCTGACCGAAACAGGTTTCCTCGCCATGTTCCTATGCCCGATGCTGGACATGCGGCCATTCCCGCGCAGGGAAGCGCCGTTGCCTGTTATCGTATTGTTCCGCTGGCTGACATTCCGCGTAATGTTTGGCGCCGGGCTGATTAAACTGCGTGGCGATGCCTCGTGGCGGAATGGAACGGCGCTCTATCATTTCTTCGAGACGCAACCCATTCCCGGGCCGCTTACGCGATGGTTCAATTTCCTGCCGCATTTCTGGTTACGGGTTGGCGTATGGTTTAACTGGCTGGCGGAGTTGTTTGCGCCGCTGTTTGTTTTTTGGCCCAGGATAGCCCGGCATATTGCGGGCGTGGTGATCATTGCCTTCCAGTTCTTCATCATATTGGGCGGTAACCTGTCATTTTTAAACTGGCTCACCATTGTCCCGGCGCTGGCTTGTTTTGATGATGGCTTTTGGGCGAAGATCTTACCAAAATTTCTCGTCCGCAAAGCGCAGCACGCTGCCGAAAATGCCGTAGCATCCAAACCCATGACCATTACCGCATGGGCGATCACACTCGTCATCGCCTTGCTGAGCATACAGCCGGTGATCAACATGCTTTCGCCGCGGCAGATCATGAATACGTCGTTTGATCCACTCGACCTGGTGAATACCTATGGCGCCTTCGGCAGCGTTGGCGATGTGCGTTACAATGTGATATTTGAAGGTACGATGGACGACACAATAGGCAACAAAGCCAATTGGAAACCCTACATCTACCGCGGCCTTCCTGTGCTCCTGGATAAACGCCCTCCGCAAATAGCACCCTACCAATTACGCCTCGACTGGCAGATGTGGTTCGCCGCCATGTCGTCGGCAGATCAATACCCATGGACGTACAACCTGGTTTGGAAACTGCTGCACAATGATCCCGGCGCTATAAGCCTGTTCGCCCAAAACCCGTTCCCCGGTAAACCACCGCGCTATATCCGCGCAACTATTTACCAATATAACCTCGCACCATCCGGCAACCCGCAAGGATTATGGTGGACACGAAAACGACTTGGGTTGTGGATGCCGGTACTATCGGCAGATGACCCGCAATTGGTTGGTTTTTTGAAGGAAGTTGGGTGGGTGAAGTGAGACGAATATCAGATCCCCTCTCGAGAGGGGGCGCGCAAGAAAGTGTAGTGGCAGGGGTGTGTTATGCGCCACGTAATATCGTTTATTAAACACACCCCTGCCTTTACGCCGTGCCCATCACACCCCCTCTCAAGAGGGGAACTAAAACCCACTGCAACCTCACACCGCCGTCTTCAGCACACCGCCATCTGCCCGTAAAGCAGCGCCATTAGTTGCGGATGACAACGGACTGGCCAAATAAGCCACCAGGCTGGCTATTTCTTCCGGTTCGGTAAAGCGCTGAATGATGGACGTAGGACGTATTTCTGCAAAGAATTTTTCTTTTACTTGTTCTTCGGTCACGTTGCCGTTTTTGGCTAACGCCTGTATAAAACCGCCTACGCCTTCGGATAGCGTCGGGCCGGGCAGTACCGTGTTAACAGTAACGTTGCTCCCTTTTGTCAACTCGGCAAGACCGCGTGATACGCCCAGCTGTGCGGTTTTGGTAGTGCCATAATGGATCATTTCAGCAGGGATCTGCAGGGCCGATTCACTCGAAATAAAAATAATGCGTCCCCAGTTCTGCTCCAGCATTTTTGGGAAGTAAGCACGTGATAAACGTACGCCGCTCAATACGTTCACCTCGAAAAACTTCATCCAGTCGGCATCGGTTATCGCACCAAATTCCTTCGGCTCAAATACCGCCACGTTGTTTACCAGGATATCTACAGCGGGCAATTGTTTAATGAGCGCGTCGATCTCGTCAACCTTGCTAAAATCGGCTATGATGCCGCTTACTTTCTGGCTGCCGGTTTCGGATTTTATTTCGGCAACGGCTTTGTCCACGCGCTCGGCAGTACGACCGTTTACGATCACTTCCGCGCCTTCTGCGGCCAGTCTTTTGGCAATAGCCAGTCCTATACCTGCGGTCGAGCCGCTTATTAATGCTTTCTTATTGGTGAGTTGTAAGTCCATAGTTTTTTAAGATGTGTATTAGCAAAGCTAAGCGGCAGTTGGTTATTAATAGTCAGATAGCGGTAAAAAGCCATTAGCGTTTAGTACCCTTTGTACATTCCGGCAAAAAGTATAAGTTTGGTTTATGAACCAGCAACCGTCCCCTAATTCTGTTGGCCGCATCCTCACGGCCAGCCTCATCGGCACTACTATCGAATTTTTTGATTTTTACATATATGCCACTGCGGCGGTGCTGGTGTTCCCAAAGCTATTTTTCCCCACTGCTAATCCCGCTTCGGCCACATTGCAATCCCTTGCCACTTTTGCTTTGGCATTTATTGCCCGGCCATTGGGTGCAGCGATATTTGGCCATTTCGGCGACAGGCATGGTCGTAAAGCCACTTTAGTAGCGGCATTAATGACCATGGGGCCGTCAACCGTAGCCATCGGGCTTTTGCCTGGTTATAATACGATCGGTATCGCCGCGCCGATCTTGCTGGCACTGTTCAGGTTCGGTCAGGGTTTAGGCCTTGGCGGCGAATGGGGCGGTGCAGTATTACTGGCTACCGAAAATGCGCCGCCACATAAAAAAGCATGGTATGGCATGTTCCCGCAATTGGGTGCGCCGATAGGTTTTCTGATCTCCAGCGGTATATTTCTTATCCTCAGCAAAACCATGAGCGAGGCGGATTTCCTGAATTACGGATGGCGCATTCCATTTATTGCCAGCGCAATATTGGTTTGGGTAGGTCTGTTTGTGCGCCTGCGTATTACCGAAACGCCGGAATTTATGAAGATAATTAACAGCAACGCCCGCTCAAAGGTACCTTTTGCCGACGTGTTCACCAAGAACACAAAAGCCATAACATTGGGCACGCTGTTAACCATCACCACCTTCCTGCTGTTTTACCTGATGACGGTATTTACGTTAAGCTATGGTACCACCAACCTGCATTACACAAAAACCAATTTCCTTATCCTGCAAATGATCTCGATGCTTTTTTTCGCTGTCGGCATACCACTCTCGGCAGTAATAGCAGACAGAAGCGGCCGCAACAGGATGCTCGTTATCGCTACCGTCTGCATTATTATATTCGGACTCGTTTTTGCCCCTTTGTTTACTACCGGCAATTTGCTGATTACCGGCCTGTTTTTGTCGATAGGTATGTTCCTGATGGGCCTTACTTACGGGCCGATAGGTACTGCGTTGTCAGAGATCTTCCCGGCATCAGTACGCTACACCGGTGCATCTTTAGCCTTTACACTGGCCGGTATTTTGGGTGCGTCATTCACACCTTATTTGGCCACTACGCTTGCAGCTAAATTTGGCTTGCCGTATGTGGGCTATTATTTGGCCGGGGCTGCGGTTATTTCTTTGCTGGCTTTGTTGGGTGCGAGGGGATTGATGAAGAAAGAGAAAGAGGATTAACTATATCTTTTGGCTCTTGCCAAAGAGAATACAAAGGTCTTACCTCTGTGATCTCTGCGTATTTTTTCTCTGTGTCCTCTGTGGTTAAAAAAAGGCGCAAGTTTGTCACCATTTCATCAAATATAACCAACCAGGCATCGGTTGCCGAATTCCGTATCGCTGGATTTTAAACCGGATGTGAGGCTATAATTTAAGTTGAAAGATCAACAATAATAAGCTCAGGTTTCCTATAGTCAGCTACTTATAATTTTCGCCTTTTACCAGCATCATGGAGCGAACGGATTGTTCCTTCAGGTTTAAAAACCGTTTCCGCTCCTCGTCCTGCATAAAAGCGGTGAGATCTGCTTCCTGTGCAAACTCAACCATATGAATTTCATAGGGCGGTTCGATATCGCTTTCTATATATGCATCCGCAGCCGGTCGTAGCCTGAAAAGCAACCTCCCATTGTACCTGCTGATAGCGGGGATAGCGACAGCTTCGAACTCATCAAAAACAGTTTCCTGTCCTTTGTGAATGTATATTAATTGCGTTACAACGATCATTGTTTCTATAGAATTAAGTAGACGAATGGGCTAAAGGCAAGGTAATCAATCTATAGGATAAAAATAATTCAAAATAATTTTTGAATTATTAAATAATTACTCTACAATTGTAGAGTATATTCTATTTACATAGAGCATGATGAAATTAACTACAGCCGAAGAACAATTAATGGACATTATCTGGGAGAAGAACGAGGTGTTTATGAAAGACATCATCGATAGCTACCCTGATCCCAAACCTGCCACAACCACCCTTGCCACTTTGCTGAAAAGGATGCAGAACAAGGAGTTTGTAGGCTACCGCCTGATGGGGAATTCGAGGCAATACTTCCCGCTGGTAAAAAAGGCAGACTATTTTTCGAAACATGTAAAGGGGTTGATCAAAAATTTCTTTGGCAACTCTACCATGCAGTTTGCATCCTTCTTTACAAGGGAATCCGACCTGAGCGATACCGAGCTGGAAGACCTGAAAAAAATTATCGATGAACAATTAAATAAGAACAGAAAATGATCTACGCACTCATCAGTTTCAGTTTATGTTCAGGCGTATTGCTGGGCATTTACCACTTATTGCTAAAGGGCAAAACGCTGTATCAATTTAACAGGTATTACCTGCTGTTCAGCCTGCTTTTTTCACTGGCTGTACCCTTTATCGGGATAAAAACAAGCGTCCCAATAATTAATGCCATAAAACCGGCAGAAGAAAACATCATCCTTTTACCTGCGACTGAGCCGCAGCAGGTCGC
>JABDAU010000065.1:0-1676 GCA_013289045.1 Bacteroidota bacterium
TCTTTTATAGCTGTTCATGAAAGCAAAACTATTGATTCTCCTGGCGCTGGTACTTGGCCCATTCATGCTTCGGGCGCAAACGGAAGTGAATATCGATCTTACTAATACTGCTGCAGATCCAACCATCAGCAAATACATTTACAGCCACTTTGCCGAGCATCTGGGGCATTGTATCTACGGCGGCTTTTATGTTGGCGATACTTCTAAAATACCGAATACAGCCGGTGTGCGTAACGATATTATCGCGGCATTAAGGAAGATGAAGATACCGGCGCTGCGTTGGCCGGGTGGGTGCTTTGCCGATACTTACCATTGGAAAGACGGCATCGGCCCAAAAGATAAGCGGCCGGCCATTGTAAATAAATGGTGGGGCGGCGTTACTGAAGATAATAGTTTTGGTACAAACGAATTCCTGAACATGTGCGAGTTGCTCGGTGCAGATCCATACTTGTCGGGTAACGTTGGCAGCGGAACCGTGCAGGAACTTGCAGACTGGGTGCAATACACCACGTCGGACAATAAAAATCCTATGTCTGATTTGCGCAAGGCGAACGGCAGGGACAAGCCATGGAATATTGGTTTCTGGGGCATTGGTAATGAAGCTTGGGGTTGCGGCGGAAATATGACGGCTGAATATTACAGCAACGAGTTCAGGAAATATTCAACGTTTATGGGCAGCGGTCCGAAAATGTTTCGTGTAGCATCCGGCGCCAGCTCTGATGATTATAACTGGACGGAGACGCTAATGAAAAATATACCGCATAGCCTGATAGAAGGTATTGCACTGCACCATTACGCGGTGATCGACTGGAACCGTAAAAGCTCCGCAACTAATTTTACGGAAGACCAGTATTTTGAAAGTATGCAGCGTGCATTGCTGATGGACACGCTGGTTACCAAACACAGCGCCATAATGGATAAATACGATCCGAAGAAAAAAATAGCGCTGGTTGTTGACGAATGGGGGGGATGGTACGACGTAGAGCAAGGCACAAATCCCGGTTTCCTGTTTCAGCAAAATTCTATGCGCGATGCCATGATCGCCGGCGCTACGCTGAATATATTTAATAACCATTGCGATAGGGTGCGTATGGCAAATTTGGCGCAATGTGTTAATGTGTTGCAAGCGGTTATTCTTACAAACGGGCCGAAACTGATCCTTACGCCAACTTACCACGTAATGGAAATGTACAATGTGCACCAGGATGCTACCATGTTGCCGGTTAAGTTTGATACCGAATATTATGAGCATAACGGGCATAAACTACCTGCAATCTCCGTATCGGCATCAAAAGATAAGGATGGCATAGTGCACGTTTCCATTGTAAACATCGATCCGGAGAAGACACATAAGTTATCGCTGCACTTTAATGGCGGCTCATTTAAAACCGTTGGCGGCAGGATACTGACATCGGCTAAAGTTCAGGATTACAATTCATTCCAAAATCCCGATAAAATAAAACCGGAACAATTTGACGGCGCCAGGTTAAGCGGGGGAGATGTGTCGCTGATGTTGCCGCACACTTCTGTAGTAGTGCTGGCATTAAAATAAAAGTAATGGGTAACAGTATGTAGGAATTAACTGTAATAAAAATATTTTTTGCAATCGATTGCAAAAATAAAAATTTCACTTATTTTCGTTGCGTTGATACTTTTTATAAACCTCAATGCTGTTA
>JABDAU010000065.1:1686-18718 GCA_013289045.1 Bacteroidota bacterium
TGATCCTTATCAACCATAACCAAACCGTGCATCTGGTATGAGATACCAATAGCCGCCACGCAAAAGCCTGTCGCCTCAGCAAATTTCCCTGATGAAGAATCGCCGATCATTGCGCTGCAAACCGGCTGGGCCGAGCAATCGCCCGAAATGTGGTGGGAGCAATTAAAAGCTGCAATTGCACGCTGTTTCCAAACCGGAGCTTATCGTGCCGAAGATGTGGCGGCTATTGGTATCTCATACCAGATGCACGGTTTGGTTATGGTTGATAAGGATCATAAGCCATTGCTTAACAGCATTATATGGTGCGATAGTCGTGCTGTAGAAATGGGTGAAGATGCCTTCCATAACATAGGGGAGGATCGTTGTTTGTCGCACCTGCTCAATTCACCCGGCAACTTTACCGCGGCGAAGCTGGCATGGGTAAAAAAGAATGAGCCTGAAGTTTATGCAAAAGCAGATAAGATCATGCTCCCGGGCGATTATATCGCTATGAAGCTAACGGGGGAGATCACCACATCAGTATCTGCGCTTTCGGAAGGGATCTTTTATGATTTTGCTGAAGAACACTTGTCAGACGATGTAATCGATTACTTCGGTTTCGACAGGAAACTCTTCCCCGAAATAAAGCCTCTAATGTCGCCGCATGGTTATTTACTGACATCGGTTGCAGAGAAATTACATCTCAAAGCAGGCATACCGGTTAGCTACAAAGCGGGCGATCAACCCAATAACGCGCTTTCATTAAATGTATTAAAACCCGGCGAAGTAGCGGCAACAGCAGGCACGTCCGGCGTTATTTACGGAGTAACCGATGGCCTTTTTATCGACAAGCAATCGCGCGTAAATACATTTGCGCATGTAAATTATACAGATAATCAGAAATACTTAGGCGTTCTGCTATGCATTAACGGCACAGGCAGCATGTATCGCTGGGCAAAAAATGCCTTCGGCAACGGGCTTAGCTATCAGCAAATGAATGCTGAATCGGCAAAATCTCCTGCGGGGAGCAAAGGCCTGCGCGTTCTGCCATTTGGCAATGGCGCCGAGCGTATGCTTTGTAATCAGTTGATAGGTGCGCACCTGGAAAATATCGACTTTAATGCCCATAACCGCGAGGATATTTTCCGTGCTGTACAGGAAGGCATCGCCTGCTCGTTCCGTTACGGGTTGGATATTATGCGGGAGAACGGCATGTCGCCAACCATCATAAAAGCTGGGAAAAACAACCTTTTTCTCAGCGATCTTTTTGCCGAAACCTTTGTAAACATGACCAATGTTCCGGTTGAGCTATACCAGAACGATGGCAGTGTAGGCGCTGCGCTGGGCGCAGGTATAGGCGCGGGCATTTTCACTGATGCATCGCAGGCATTTGAAAATATGCGCCCATTAAAACTGATCGAACCAAAAGATACCGGCATTGCCGAAGAAACTTACCAGGACTGGAAATCATTACTCGAAAATAAACTCAAATAAAATATTTATGGCACACATTATTACGGGAGAAAAAGAATTTTTTAAAAACATAGGTCAGATAAAATATGAAGGCCGCGAGTCGGATAATCCGCTGGCTTTTAAATGGTACGATGCTGATAGAGTTGTAGCTGGTAAAACCTTGCGCGATCACCTGCGCTTTGCCTGTGCTTACTGGCATTCGTTCTGCAATACTGGCGCTGATCCATTTGGCGAAGGCACGCACCTGTTCCCGTGGGATGAAAAATCTGATGCTGTTGCCCGTGCAAAAGACAAAATGGATGCTGCTTTTGAGTTTATGACCAAGCTTGATCTGGGCTATTACTGCTTCCACGATGTGGATGTGGTGGATTACACCAATGATGTTAAAGACAATGAAAAACGCCTGCAAGCCTTAGTTGATTATGCTAAGGAAAAGCAAAAAGCCAGCGGCGTGAAACTGCTGTGGGGTACTGCCAATCTGTTCAGCAATCGCAGGTATATGAACGGCGCTTCAACCAATCCCGATTTTCATGTGCTGACGCATGCAGGCGCGCAGGTAAAAGCAGCCCTTGACGCTACCATCGCGTTGAATGGTGAAAACTACGTTTTCTGGGGTGGTCGAGAAGGTTATATGACCTTGCTGAACACCAATATGAAGCGCGAGCAGGAGCATTTTGCAAAATTCCTGCATACTGCTAAAGACTATGCCCGTAAACAAGGTTTTAAAGGCACATTCTTTATCGAGCCAAAACCATGCGAGCCTACCAAGCACCAGTATGATTATGATGCTGCCACAGTATTGGGCTTTTTGCAGAAATACGACCTGATAAATGATTTTAAGCTGAACCTGGAAGTAAACCACGCAACATTGGCAGGCCACACCTTCCAGCACGAGTTACAGGTAGCTGTGGATGCCGGTTTATTGGGATCGATAGACGCGAACCGCGGCGATTACCAGAACGGCTGGGATACCGACCAGTTTCCGAATGATATTAACGAAGTTACCGAAGCTATGCTTATTATATTGGAAGCAGGTGGCTTTGGCGGCGGCGGTATTAATTTCGATGCCAAGATCCGCCGTAACTCAACCGATCCAGCCGATCTGTTCTATGCACACATTGGCGGTATGGATATTTTTGCAAGGGCGCTGATCACTGCCGACAACATCCTGCAAAAATCAGAATACAAAAAACTGCGTACGGACCGTTATGCTTCGTTCGATAGTGGCAAAGGAAAAGAATTTGAAGAAGGTAAACTTTCGCTGGAAGACCTGCGCAATTACGCCGCAGAAAACGGTGAACCAAAAACTATCAGTGGCAAGCAGGAATATATCGAAAACCTGATCAATAATTTTATATAAGAATAGCTCCTGAAACTGGTTTCTGTTTAAAGTTGCTTACCGGCGGATTTTGTTATGCTAATATCATATCAAAATTCGCCAATAAGTTGAATTTTTATGCCGGAATAATGTGCTTATTTTACCAATCAACAGTATATTGGTACAAGCCATTATAAACAGCTATTTATGACAATTTCCGGCAGTAATTTAATCGGCTATTCCCGCTCAGCAAAGGGGAATGAGCAATTTTCAGGTGTGATAAAGGATGAGGCAGGTAACGCTTGGTCCTTCTTTGAAGCCACGCCCGAAGAAATAGATGAGGCCATCAGTAAAGCGAATACTGCATTTCCACTTTATAAAAAATTATCTTACATACAGCGTGCATTGTTCCTTGAGCGTATTGCTGATGAGATAATGGCAATCGGCCCTGAACTGATACATGCAACCATGCAGGAAAGCAACCTGCCTGAAGCACGTCTGCTCGGCGAACGCGATAGGACAACCAACCAACTCCGTTTCTTCGCAAAAATATTACGTGATGGCTCGTGGCTGCGGGCTATAATCGATACACCAACACCCGAAAGCCCGGCAAAAGCAGATATACGCCAGGTGCAAATACCATTGGGTGTTGCAGCGGTTTGGGGCGCGAGTAATTTCCCGTTTGCATTTTCAGTAGCGGGCGGTGATACCGTTTCAGCATTGGCAGCGGGCTGCCCGGTTGTACACAAGGCGCACCCGGCACATCCGGTAACCTGTGAGTTAATAGGTAGTGCTATAATAAAAGCCGCTAAAGAAACAGGCATGCCCGATGGCGTTTTTTCATTACTACACGGCAAGAATTACCAAACCGGTTTGCAGATCGTAAGGCATCCATTGGTAAAAGCTGTTGCATTTACCGGCTCCTTCCAGGGCGGAAAGGCTTTGTTTGATGAAGCCAACAAACGCGAAATACCAATCCCGGTTTATGCCGAAATGGGCAGCGTGAACCCTGTATTTATACTGCCGGGGATATTAAAAGAACAGGGCACAACACTGGCGAAATCGCTTGCGGCATCCAATCTGTTGGGCGTGGGGCAATTTTGCACCAACCCTGGCGTAGTAGTTTTACCGGGGGGTGAATTGACACCGGCGTTTATTAATGACTACAAATCGGCTATTGAAGCGGCTACGGGCGGCGTGATGCTGACCGAAAATATCCATCGTTCCTTCAATAAAGGCACAAAAGAGCTATCGGAACAACAAGATGTTGAGCTTTTGGCCAAAAGCGGCCAGCAGGACGAAAAACTGGCTACGCCGCAGGCTTATATCGCATCGGCAGAGGCGTTTTTAAGTCAGCCGGAATTAAGCGAGGAAGTTTTTGGGCCGAGTTCGATCCACAACACCACCAAAAATAAAAACGAGATGCTGGAGATAGCCCGCAGCTTAAAAGGCCAGTTAACCGCCACAATTTGGGGAAATGAAGCTGACTTGAAAGAGTACAGCGAGTTGAAAGATATACTACAAGATAAAGCAGGGCGACTGATTCTGAACGCCATGCCTACAGGTGTGGAGGTGAACTATTCCATGGTGCATGGTGGGCCATTCCCGGCAACTACCAACAGCACGACGACCTCGGTGGGCAGCACTGCTATTTATAGGTTCACCCGCCCGGTTTGTTTCCAGGGTTTTCCGCAAAGCGATCTGCCGGAAGCTTTGCAGGACAGCAATCCATTTGGAATATTAAGGCAGATAAACGGGCAATTCACCACAGCAGCTATAGCTTAATTTTATGAAACTTTACAATACAACAGCAGGTGTAATCATCGAACACAACGGCAATCACTTTAAAGCTGATAGCGCTTGGGATGAACTGGTTAACCGCGATCATCTCGAAGCCTATCTTCTCGAAAGCCTGGAAGGTTTACCTATAGCAGATGCCGATTGGGCAAACGAGGCAAAAATACTGGCGCCGATAGAAAGCCAGGAAGTATGGGCGGCAGGCGTTACCTGGCTGCGCAGCCGCGACGCGCGTATGGAAGAATCGGAAACAGCCGCCAGTTTGTATGACCTGGTGTATAATGCCGACAGACCTGAATTGTTTTTTAAAGCGACCAAGCAGCGCGTATCGGGCCATGAAGGCGAGTTGTATATCCGTAAAGATTCCACCTGGAATGTGCCGGAACCGGAACTTACTTTGTTTGTAAGCTCATCTGGCAAAATACAGGGATATACCATTGGCAATGATATGAGCTCGCGGAGCATTGAGGGCGAGAACGCATTGTACCTGCCGCAGGCGAAGGTTTGGGAAAAATGCGCAGGATTAGGGCCTTGCTTATATGTAACAACTGAGATCAGCGGCGATACACGTATTTCCATGTCAATTAAACGGAGTGATGAAGTGATCTATAACGAATCGGTAACGGTGTCGCGTATGAAACGCTCCTTTACCGACTTGGTGGGTTACCTGTTCCGCGAATGCGAGTTCCCTAAAGGGTGTTTCCTGATGACAGGTACTTGTTTGGTGCCTGAAAATGATTTTACATTGGCCGAAGGCGATGTGGTAGAAATAAATATTGACGGACCGGGTACACTAATTAATACCATCGGGTTTAACCCGAAACATAGGTAGCTAAAAGCATTAATCTTTGTTTTAAAACGGTGAAACTCTTGCATATGTGATTGTTTGCATACATTTTTGCCACAAAAATATTACAGGCCTCGGCTAAAAGTTATAATTTAGCAATATAAACCAGCAGGCAGGTTACATCTTTGTGGGGAACATTAATGCAGAAATTTTACAAGAATTTATTCTATAATTTTTGGTTACCGGGCTTTGTATGCTGCCTGTCGCTCTGCTCGTTAACTACAAATTTGCGGGCACAGGGCCTCATGTTCAACTCGAACGACTCCTTGCTCAATAAGCGCACTTCCTACAATGTTTTTAATTACACTACGCCAACATTTGATGGTCATTTATACATCAGCTTCGATCTTTCGCTGTGGGACAACCAGAACCTGGGTTATATTTTCAGTCTTACCGGCCAAAACGACTCTTATAGCCTTAGCTATCTCTACTTCCAAAACGAGGCAGTTTTAAACTTTAATATCGACCGTAAAAGTACTAAAATTAGCAAAATTCAGCTTAGTCCTTCACAGCTCGGTAAACGCAAGTGGATAAAAATAAAGGTCGATCTTGACCTTATGGGTAATACGGCCAGTGTATGTGTGGATAACAAGATATATAAAGCCAGCAACATAGATTTCGAAGATTCGATGACGCCGAAACTCATCTTCGGGCTTAATCCATATTATACCGAAGTGCCGGATATGGCTGTAAAAAATTTAGTGGTTGGCGATAATTCAAAAAGCTATTCATTTCCGTTGAATGAATGGGCAGGGAATGTTGCACATGACCAATCGGGAGAGGAAATAGGGTTGATCCAAAACCCGGTATGGCTGAGCAATGAATCATATTTCTGGAAGCCTGTTCACAACCACACTTTCGCGAATGTTGCCGGGCTTAATTTTGATCCTGCCGAAGATGAACTGGTGATGTATGGCCGCGATTCACTGGTGGTTTACCATCCTGATAATGGCAACGTTAACGCAATGCCTTACAAAAACCCAATGCCCATACCTATGGTGCTGGGCAAAAGCATCTTCAATACCAAAGAAGATAAAGTTTACGCCTACGAGGCTTATAACGAGACCAAAGGAGCGGTAAATATGGCTTCGCTGGATATGAAAACCCTGCAATGGCAAGGTATCGGCAAAAATGCCTTCCCGCAACAGCGGCATCATCATAACATTTTTTACAATGCCAGCCAGGATAGTATTTACCTGTTTGGCGGTTATGGCTCGTTTACCTATTATAACGCTATATACAATTATAATCCGCAGCAGGACAAATGGTTGAAAGTAAAATTTAAAGGCGATACCATTACGCCGCGTTTCTTTTCAGCCGTAGGAAAGGCAGAGGGCTCTGACGATGTATACCTGTTTGGGGGGTACGGCAATGAATCGGGCAGCCAGATAGTGGGGGGGAAGCAATATTACGACCTGTACCGCATCAACCTTAAGGAGCACACGATAAAAAAACTGTGGGACATTCACCCTAAAGAGATTTTTGTGCCGGCAAATAATCTCGTCCTCTCAAAAGACGGCAAATACTTTTATGCGATGTGTTACCCGCATGAAATATTCAAAACCAGTATAAAATTATACAAATTCTCGATTGAGGATGGTTCATACCAGGTAGTCAGCGCCGCAATACCGGTGATATCAGAACGTATTGAAAGTGATATTAACCTTTTTTTCGATCCAAAGACTAACCAGCTGCTTTGCACTTTGCAGGAATTTACCGATAACCACAAATCAACAGTAAAAGTGTACTCGCTGGCTTATCCGCCGGTTGCCAATATAGCTTACCTCAGTTCAACGCGGTACAGTAAAGCCTCGTTGCGTGGCGTATTTATTGGGATTTTAGTTGCTGTATTTTTAATTGCCGGTGCCGGGATATGGGTTTATGGTGCAAAAAGGAAAGTGTCACCAGTGGACGATGACTCACCTGTAGACGAACCAGAAATAGCATCACAACTCGTAGCCGTACAAAAAACTGACGAACCGAAAGCCAATTCGATAAAGCTGTTAGGCGAATTTGCCGCATATAACCGTAAGGGGAAGGATATTACTTATCTCTTCAGCCCCAAGATCAAACAACTGTTTGTATTGATATTCTTGAATAGTCGCGAGGCAAATGGCATCGGCTCGAAAAAAATATCGCAAATATTATGGCCCGAAAAAGATGTGACCAAAACCAAAAATATAAAAGGGGTTACGTTTAACCATTTAAGAAATATCATCAGCGATATTGACGGGATCGAATTAAATTTTGTGAATGATATTTACATTTTCAGCCTCGATGAGCAATTCTTTTGCGATTACTGCTTTGTTTCGGAAGCACTGAAGAAGAATGACGATTCGGTACGCGACCTGGTGCTGGAAAATTTTGAGCTGATCGGCCGTGGTTCGCTGCTTACCGATATGGGCGACTCATGGCTGGATGATTTTAAACAGCACTACGAAGAACAATTAATGCTGCACCTGATACCGCAGCTGAAAAAACTTTATAGCGAAGAAAACTACAAAGCAGTGCTTGAACTAAGCCGCTTGCTCCATCTTATTGATCCGTTTAACGATTCTGTTTTAAAGTATCAACTAAAAAGCGACAGGCGTTTGAAAGGTATCGATCACTGCAAAAAGATCTATGATCACTACGTGCAGGAATACAAAAAATCACTGGGCGTAGATTACCAGGTAAGCCTTGATAAGCTTCTTTCTTAATAACTCCCCGTACCACCAGGACAAATCCTCACACTTAGCGAATACTATACTTCAATATGGGTTATTAACCGGGTTAATTCCTAATAATTAACCTTTAAGCTAATCTTTACTTATATGGTTAATGCAATTTAATTCGCGTTAACCCGTTTATTAACCCATTTTTTAACACTTAACCCTTTATCATTGCCTCATAATTAATGTGAATAGCCGTCTAAGGCATTCGGGTCGTCTGCCAGGTGATCACAATATATAAACCAACTAATTAACCTTTTATTTACCATGAAGAAAATTTTTACTTGTTATGGCCGGCTGATTACCGTCAGTTCGGCAAAGCAAAAAGTTCTCAGATCTCCGCATTTACTCGCAATGCTGATCTGTATGCTCATGTTCCCCTCCATCGTATTTGCCCAGGGCAATAAGATATCGGGTAAAGTAACCGATGAGACTAACCTGCCGCTACCAGGCGTTAGCGTGATGGTGAAGGGAACCAACTATGGCGGTACTACCGATGTAAACGGTAACTACACCATTAATGCCGACAAAGGCGCAACACTTACCTTTAGCTTTATTGGCTATAACGTTAAGGAAGTAGTAGTTGCTGACCAACACGAACTGAATGTAAAACTTAGCCAGGCACAATCAAACCTACAGGAGGTAGTTGTGGTAGGTTACGGCCAGCAAAAGAAAAACACGCTGACCACGGCTGTTTCAACTATCCAAAGCCAGGATGTGGTAACTACCAAAAACGAAAACGTGGAGAATATGCTTACCGGTAAAATTGCCGGTTTGGAAGTACAGCAAAATACTTCAGAACCGGGCCAGTTTGACAATAACATCCACATTCGTAACTATGGCAATAACCCGCTGATCGTGATTGATGGTATCCAGCAGCCAAATTTTTCAGTTACCGGCGGCACCGGCGATAACTCCACAGGTTCAAGCAATATACTTTCCAGGTTGGATCCTAATGATATTGAAAGTATATCAGTATTGAAAGATGCTTCTGCAGCGGTATACGGTATATCAGGCAGTAACGGCGTAATCCTTATTACTACTAAACACGGTAAAAAGGGTGCGCTGCAATTGGAATATTCAGGCACGTTTGGCGATCAGGTCCCGTCGGGCTTACCAAAACCTGTTGACGCTACGCAGTACATGACCTTGGTTAACCAGGAGAACATGCATAATGCTAACGGCGGTCATTTGGTATATTCTCCGGCAGATTTCGCTGAATATTCAAACGGTACCCTTAAAAGTACAGATTGGTTCGATGCAACTTTCAAAAAATCAGCATTCCAGGATCAGCATAACCTAACGGCTTCGGGCGGTAACGATGTAACCACATACATGCTTAGCGGTGGTTTCACTGGTCAGGATGGTTTGCTGCAAAGCGGCGACCTGAACTATAAGCGCTATAATGTACGCGCAAATATTGTTTCAAAGATCACTAAAGATCTCGAAATCAATTTAAATATGGGCGCCATCCTGGATCAGACAAACTCGCCGGCCCAATCGGTATGGTACACCACCAGGGAAGCATGGCGCGAATTGCCAACGCAAGGCTTTTATGCTAATAACGACCCTAAGTATCCGCAAAACGGCTCGGTAGATGGCGGTAATCCAATTTATTATGCCAATTCCGATTACTCAGGATATAATTCTCAAAGCAACAGGTTTTTCAGCGGGCTGCTTAGCCTTACTTATAAAGTGCCTTTTGTGCCTGGATTAAGTATTAAGGCGGTGTACAGTTATAATGCACAAATACAGGATAACAAAGAATACCAGGCAACATATTATTTATATGATTACAACTCTGCTAATCAAACTTATGAGCCAAGCCTAAAAAACTCACCAAGTTTTGTACAGCGCCAGTATTATAACTATCCGCAAAATACCGATCAGTTATACCTTGATTATAACCATAGCTTTAAAAGCGGGCATAATATAACGGCTACACTGGTATATGAAGGCATAAGCCAGTCTGCAGATAATTTTGCTGCTTACAGGCAGGAGTCGCTTCCGGTTGACCAACTTGGCGCAGGTAACACCCTTAATCAGAGTGCGACGCAAGACCAGGGGCAGAGCGCCTTGTACAATTATGCATCCAATTCACTTATCGGCAGGTTGCATTATGATTACAAAGGCAAATACCTGGCAGAATTTAGCTTCAGGAACGATGAGTCATCTAAATTTTCACCTTCTCAGAAATCTGCTTTTTTCCCATCAGGTTCTGTTGCGTGGAATGTTGCCGAAGAAAGTTTCTGGAAAAACACCAAAGCATTGTCGTTTATCGACCAGTTTAAATTCCGTGCATCATTCGCATACCTGGGTGATGACCAGGCGCTTAATTACCAGTTCCTGTCAGGCTATAATTACCCCGCTCCGGGTAATAACAACCAGGTACCAAGCGGATCGGTGTTTGGAAATACCTTCACAAACGCTATAAGCTTTACAAACTTACCTAACCCTTTTATTACGTTTCAGCATATAAAAACTTACGATGCCGGTGTTGATATAGATGCCTGGAAGGGTTTACTGGGTTTAACTGTCGATGTATTCAGGCGTGACAGGACCGGTTTATTCATAAATGATGCCGCCGTAGTACCTGATGTGCTGGGCCAGACTTTACCACAAGTAAATGGAAATGGCGACCGCAGCCAGGGTTTTGAAATTGAATTATCCCACCAAAACCATATCGGCCAGTTCAGGTACACTGTTAAGGGTAACTTTTCTTATGCAATTGCGAGCAACAGGCAACACCTGGAAACACCACAGGGTAACTCATACCTTGACTGGCAAAACCTGCAAACCAACCGTAACCAGGGTATAAACTGGGGGTTGGGTTATTTAGGCCAGTTCCAAAACTACCAACAGATCGTAAATGACCCGGTTTACGTAAACCGCGGTACAGTTGTAGGTGATTATAATTACCAGGACTGGAACGGCGACGGTCAGGTTGATGGCGGGGATAATCACCCGATAGCTTATACCGGCGTGCCATTGATCACTTATGGATTAAACCTTGGCGGCTCGTATAAAAACTTTGATTTTAATATTTTACTGCAAGGCTCAGGAAAGGTTGATGTTTCATACATCGAACAATTGAATATACCGCTATGGGGTGGCGGCAGCGCCTTAACCCAGTTTACTAATGACTGGCACCCGGCTGATCCAAGCGCCGATCCTTACAACCCGAATACGGTATGGGTTCCGGGAAACTTCTCCTATACAGGCACAACAGCAAATACAGGCTCGCTTGCCAATTTTGAAAGCGCCGCCTATATAAGGGTAAAAAGTATAGAGTTGGGTTATTCCTTACCACAAAATGTGTTGAAGTACGTAGGCTTAAAAGGCGTAAGGATATATGCTAACGGATATAACCTGCTTACTTTCACTAAGTTGAAATACCTTGACCCTGAACACCCGTCAGGCACATACGGTTACCTGTACCCGCTTGATAAAATATTCAATCTTGGTATTAACGTGAAATTTTAATCATTACAGATCATGAAAAGATATCAATATATATTGTTAATTATTCTGGCAGTATACAGTTCTTCCTGCAGGAAGATAAATATTGCGCCGCCTAATATTATACAGAACGATGCGGTGTTTACCACCCCTTCGGGTATACAGGCGTATATGTCGCGCTTATACAGCGAATTGCCTATTGAAGATTTCAGGTATTCGCCTGACATGGGGCTGAACTTTTTTTGGATAATAAAACCTACCCCTGCTGTTACCGGCGAGGCATTGAGCCGTGACCAGACAGGCGCCACCGCAGAAAACTGGGGCGATTGGCATTGGGATGTATGGGGTGGAAACTATGCAACCATACATGATTGCAATTACTTTATTAAGACCCTGCCTACATATGCAAGTAATTTTACACCAGACCAGGTTAAAGCCTGGACAGCGGAAGCCTACTTTGTGCGTGCAATGACTTATTTCGCGCTTGTAAAGCGTTTTGGCGGCGTACCGATCACCACTGATGTATTAAACTATGTTATAGGTTCAGATCCCACCCCTCTGAAAATTCCGCGTTCATCTGAAAAGGCGGTTTGGGACCAGATACAAAGCGACCTTGATTATGCAATAGCCAACCTGCCTGCTGTTAATGCCGATTTTGGCGATGGCAGCCGCGCTAACAAATACGTTGCGGCGGCATTTGAATCAAGAGCAATGCTTTATGCGGGCAGTATTGCTAAATACAACACCATTACATTATTTGACGCGCAGAAAAACCAACTTTGCGGTATTCCGGCAGCAGATGCAACAGCGTATTTCCAAAAGGCTTACGATGCCGCAAAAATGCTTGACGGCGTATATAGCCTTTACCTGAAAGCCTGGTCTGCGACCGATAAAACTGCACAGTATCAGAACTTTGTGAACCTGTTTTCAGACGCAAGCAGCCCCGAGAGTATTTTTGTAAGGGAATATAACTATCCAAATTCGGTGCATGGCTATGATGCGTATAACGTACCGCGCCAGTTGATCGGCCCGAATGGCTACTCATCAGAAGTAAACCCTACATTGAACTTTGTAGAGATGTTTGATGGTATTCCGAAAAATTCAGACGGTACCATACAAAACCTTGATGCAACCGGCCACTACAAACTGTTCACCAATACCATGGACCTGTTTGCCAACGCTGAACCACGTTTGCGCGCAACAGTCATTTTCCCTGGCGATGTATTTAAAAATCAAAATATAGAAATTCGCCGTGGTATTTATACCGGCGGGGTAACCGGTGGCATCAGCCCGCTTATACCTCCCGGCTCAAGGTCTCAGTATCCTACAAGCACTATCGTATCAGCCGCGGATATCACTTCTAACACCAACAACCCTTATAAATTGCCCGACGGCACGTCTTTGCTTCCGGCAGGTGCAAGCGGGATATTCACTGCCGACCAAACCTGCGCTATCTCCGGTTTCTCGGTACGTAAATGGCTCGACCCTAACCTGGCAACTGCACAGGTTTTGGAAAACAACGAAACCCAAACATGGATAGAAATACGTTATGGCGAAGTATTACTTAACCGCGCAGAGGCAGGTATGGAGCTGGCAAATGCCGGCCAGGGCAGCACTTTCTCAGCAGACGCTTTCAGTATTATTAACCAGATCCGCTCAAGGGCGGGCGCTAGTCCTTCATTATCGGCTGGCTCGATGACTATCGACACCATCCGTAAGGAAAGGAGAAAAGAGCTTGCTTTTGAAAATAAAACATGGTGGGATCTGCGCAGGTGGCGTATCATCGATAAAGAACAGAATGGTACTATTTACCGTATATTAATGCCTTTTTATGCAGCACAGGCCGGTAAATATTTCTTTGACGCACGTACCGATGAGAGAAACGATGTATACACCGCCGACCCGAAATGGTATTACGAGCAAATACCGGGTGGCGCTATAACAAAGAGCCCTAATTTAGTTCAAAACCCAGGTTATTAATATTTAAAGAGAGATGAAAAAGCTAATATATTATATCGCTATGGGCCTGGTGATATTCGCCGCGAGCTCATGTGGCAAAGTGGATAATTATCCGGCGCCGGGATCAACCCTCAGCGGAAGCGTGACGGATGAGGGTACCGGGCAAACAGTACAAACCGAAGTTGGTAGCCGTGGTACGCGTATAGAATTGCTTGAAACAAGCTACAGCGCCAACCCGGTACCTATCTACCTTGAATCGATGGAAGATGGCACTTACCGCGATACGAAGATGTTCGATGCCACTTACAAGGCTATCCCGCAAGGCGCGTTTGTACCCCTTATTGTTACTGACGCAAGTGGAAATACGTTATCCGATTCGAGCAGGAGCTTTGTGTTAAAAGGTACTGCGGTTGAGAACTTTAAAGTACAGCCATTTTTACGCATAACATGGGTAAGCAAGCCTGTTTTTAATTCGGACAGTTCGGTTACCGTGCAGGTTAAGATCAGCCGGGGTACCAACAGCGCCGATTACCAATTGCCTATTACGGATGTCAACCTGTATGTGTGTAATACGCAGTATGCTGACGAAAACAATTTTGATCCACGGTTTTCGGTTTTAACGGCTTATTCGGCCAGTCAAACAAGTAGTTTGTTATCCAGCACACTTACCATAACCACCCCTCATGGCGTGTTACCGCAGGATGTTTATTTTCGTGTAAGCGCCAGGATAAACGCCGGGCTGGACGAATACAACTATTCAACTCCACAATCAGCTAAATACCCGTGATCCTTTTTCAGAGAGAAGGCCTAAGCCTTCTCTCTTTTTAATTTGTATCTACCCTATATCAACCTGTGAATAAAAACACCTTAATGAAAACATTTATAATCTCCTGCGGGATCGTCTTGTCGGCCACCGCCTGTTTTGCGCAACCACAACCGGTGGATACGGCGGCAAAAACGGCTTTCCAAACCAGCAGCCCCTGGATCCCGCAGATAGATGTACGCTCGGACATGGCCATCGTTTATGGCGTAGGCAACAGCAACAGCAATTTTGAGCAGCGCGTAAAATCCTGGCGCGAGCGCGGTTATAACGTCGCTTTTATGACCGGCATCGCCTGGGGCAACTATTACGATTACTTTTTTGGCAAATGGGATGGACAAAACCATCTTGGCGTTGGCCAGGTAACCATGCGCGGCGATACCATAATGCACGGGCACAATATGCCCTACGTGGTTCCGGTACAATCGTTTATCGATTATATGAAACAGGCGGTGGTAAAGCGGGTAATAGATGCCAACATAACTACCATCTATTTAGAAGAGCCTGAATTTTGGGCACGCGCGGGTTACAGCGCACCCTTTAAAGAAGAATGGCAGAAGTTTTACGGTTTCCCGTGGAGGCCGCAAGATGCATCGGCAGAAAACACTTACCTATCCAGTAAGCTGAAATACCAGTTGTATTATAATGCGATTAAGCAGGTATCTAACTACGCAAAGGAATATGCAAAGAGCAAAGGCATAAATGTGAAAGTGTTCATCGCTACGCATTCGCTGGTGAATTATTCATCATGGATGATCGTGAGCCCTGAAGCAAGTTTAGCTTCGCTGCCGGGTATAGATGGTTACATTGCCCAGGTGTGGACAGGCACCTCGCGTGAGCCTACCTATTTTGGCGGACAGCGCAAAGAGCGTGTATTTGAGAACGCATTCCTCGAATATGGCTCGATGAAATCAATGACGGAACCGACCGGACGAAAAGTGTACTTTTTGACCGACCCTATTGAAGACCGTGAGCGCGATTGGGCCGATTACAAACGCAACTACCAAGCTACCTTCACCGCAGAAATTTTATACCCACAGATAGATAACTACGAGGTAATGCCATGGCCCGAACGGATCTATACCCATCCTTACAAAGTGGCCAACAGCAACACCAGCACGCTCATCCCTAAATTTTACTCAACCCAAATGCAGGTGATGATCAATGTGCTTGGTAAAATGCCATTATCATTAAATACGGTATCGGGCAATAATAATATCGGGGTATTAATGGGCAACTCGCTGATGTTCCAGCGTTTCCCTACGCATAATGGTTATGATGATCCGCAATTCTCCAACTTTTACGGGCAAACACTGCCATTGCTAAAACGCGGTGTTCCGGTGCAAACGGTGCATATGGAAAACCTTGCTTATCCCAACACTTTAAAAAATATCAAAGTGCTGGTGATGAGCTACTCCAATATGAAGCCCAACAGCGCCGAAGTGCACCAGCATTTGGCCGATTGGGTGAACAATGGCGGCGTATTGATCTATTGCGGTCGCGATGTTGATCCTTATCAGAGCGTAATGGAGTGGTGGGATACCAAAGGAAACAACTTTACCGCGCCATCGCAGCATTTATTTAAGCTGATGGGTATTACCCCTGTCGACGGTCAGCAGAAATACCAGTATGGTAAAGGCACGGTATACATCATCCGCCAGGACCCTAAGGAATTTGTGCTGCAGCCAAACGGTGATCAGAATTACTTCGACCTGGTGAAAAATGCATACAAAAAAGATGCGCATGCGGGAAAAATAAAAGAGAAGAACAGCTTCTATCTTGAGCGCGGACCATATGATATTATTTCGGTTGTAGATGAAAATCCGGACACGGCATCCTATAAAGTAAAAGGCCCCGTTATTGATCTGTTTGATCCGCAATTACCTGTTTTGCCAGAAAAACTGGTAAAACCAGGCGAACAATCACTTTTGTTCGATCTGCACCGTATTGACAACAAGAAACAGCCGCAGGTACTGGCTTCGGCATCGAGGATTTATAACGAGTCTGTGCTGGATGGTGAATATATCTTCGTTGCAAAAAGCCCTGTAAACACAATGAACAGTATGCGTGTGCTGCTACCCGCTGAGCCAAAGCAAACAATAGTTACCAATAGCAAAGGCGAAATGCTGAGCGATGTGAAAACAGCCTGGGATAAAAAGACCAAAACGCTGTACATGAGTTTTGACAACAGCCCTGACGGAATAAAAGTGGACATAAAATGGTAAAACGATATTACGTTGGTTAGTAATAGCTTTCTCCCGGTGCATGTTTAGCAGAGCATGCACGGGAGTTTCGCTTTTCACTATCTTAGGGAACTCTAAAAAATAGGGGATGCGTCCCCGCTAAACTATATTGATGAAAAAAGTACTTCTTGCAGCATTTGCATTTTTGCCGTTTATGGCATCGGCACAGGTAAAACCACAGGCCGATCTCACCCAATTTGTAAACCCGCTGATGGGCACGGATTCAAAACCGATCCTCTCGAACGGGAACACGTACCCTGCCATTGCGGTGCCCTGGGGTATGAATTTCTGGACGCCGCAAACCGGCAAAATGGGCAGCGGCTGGCAATATATGTACAGTGCCGATAAGATGGTAGGCTTTAAACAAACGCACCAGCCATCGCCCTGGATGAACGATTACGGCGAGTTTGCGTTGTTCCCGGAAAC
>JABDAU010000066.1:0-373 GCA_013289045.1 Bacteroidota bacterium
ACAAATTCACAGGAGAATATTTCGAGCGGGTAAAAAAGTGATCACTTTTTAGCAGGATTATTTTGTTTCTCTTTCTCCTTCTTACCAAGGTAATAGGCGCAAAATACGGTAAACAGCACGCCTGATATGATCGATTTTACCAGCGCATTTGAATAATCTTCTTTCATGATGTACGTGAAAAACAGGAATATAACTACAGTGTACACCAAATATATCACCATTAACTTTTTTGCCATGCGGCAAAGATAAAAAATCGGACTGATTCTAAACCAGTTACAAAGTTTTGCACCTGAATAACATGTTTGGTTTAATTTTTGTAATCATTAATTAAAAATAGATGATTATGGCAACCCTATCAGATAAAATAGTAGCC
>JABDAU010000066.1:383-18427 GCA_013289045.1 Bacteroidota bacterium
TCCTTACGGAAGAAGGATTTGAGCAGGTGGAATTAACAAGCCCGAAGGAAGCATTATTAAATGCCGACGCAACGGTGCATATCATATCGCCAAAAAGCGGCAGCATAAAAGCATGGGATAAAACCGATTGGGGCATAGAAGTTGATGTGGATAAAGTATTGAGTGATGTAAGCCCGGATGATTATGATGCGCTGGTATTACCAGGCGGCGTACTAAACCCTGATAAACTGAGGCAGAATAAAGAAGCAGTTGCTTTTGCATCAGCATTTTTGGATGAAGGTAAACCCGTTGCCGCTATTTGTCACGGTCCGCAATTGCTGATAGAAACCGGCATGATCGGCGGTCGCAATTTAACCTCCTTTCCCTCGCTGCAAACCGATCTGAAAAATGCCGGCGCGCATTGGGTGGACCAGGAAGTAGTGGTTGACAATGGTTTGGTAACCAGTCGCAGTCCAGCCGACCTGGAAGCGTTTAATAAAAAAATGATTGAAGAAATTGCCGAAGGCGTACACGCCGAATAAGTGATATAAAGAGCATGTCTTTTTAATCGGTCTGACTCACACAGGATAGCGTAGAACCTGTTCATCTATTTAGATAGATCCAGCAGATTTTCCACTATTGATTAAAAAAGACAAATGGGCAGGATCAAAACTTTGGTCCTGCTTTTTTATTGGGTACTGTAAGGGCAAATCGTTATTTTTATAGCTAAATCTGTCAGTAATGAATAGCCCGAAAAATAAAATAATACCCGGTATCCTGCGGGCGCTGATCGAGGCAGGTTTTATTATCTTTTTGTTCTATTCCAATTTACTTATGGGTGAATACGATAAATCAGGCAATGGCCAGCACAGAAGTTTCATTTGGGTACTGAACGATATATTTACTAAAAGTAATTTCCTGATAGCTGTAATCGCTGCATTTATTGGCTACCTTGTTTTTGAGTTTCTGCGGAAGAAGTTTAAGTAGCCGCTGTAAGCCATGTCACAAAAGAAAGTCATTATCATCGGCTCCGGTATTGCAGGTATTGCAGCGGCTATCCGGCTGGCTGTAAAAGGATATTGTGTGGAAGTTTTTGAGGCGAATGATCATCCCGGCGGTAAACTTTCCGAAATTAAAAATAGGGGCTTCCGGTTTGATGCCGGGCCAAGCCTGCTCACCATGCCGCAGTATATTGATGAACTCTTCAGGTTGGCGGGGAAAAAACCCTCGGAATATTTCCGGTATCAAAAACTGGATATCAATTCCAATTATTTTTATGAGGATGGTACACGCATAACTGCTTATACAGATGAGCATAAATTTGCAGATGAGATTTCGTCCAAAACAACAATATCGATAAAATCTATTACTACCAATACTAAATATAGTCAAGCTATATACAACATTACACATCGTGCTTTTTTAGAAAGATCGCTTAACCGGTTCCGCAATTTTTTCCGTTGGGACGCGATAAAAACATTATTTCAATTACCCAAAATAGATGCGATGCGTACCATGCATGCTGCAAACCAAAGCTTTTTTAAGGATGAGCACATCATCCAGTTTTACGACCGGTATGCTACCTATAATGGTTCGAACCCATACCAGGCCCCTGCCACGTTAAATGTAATACCACATTTAGAACAGCATTTTGGCGCATATTTTCCTGAGGGCGGGATGTATAGTATCGTTACTGCTTTGGTAAAACTTGCAGAAGAATTGGGTGTGAAATTTCATTATCGGTCACCGGTTGATGAGATCGTTTTGGATGGTAAAAGAGCTAAAGGAATAAAAGTAAAAGGCCGCTTACACGAAGCGGATATCATCATATCCAATGCCGACCTATGGCCTACTTATAAAAACTTACTGAAAAATTACCCGCATATCCATCCTAAAAAAACGTTACAGCAGGAACGCAGTAGCTCGGCTTTGATATTCTATTGGGGAATGAATAAACAGTTCGCAAAGCTTGATCTGCACAATATTTTTTTCAGCGTAGATTATAAAGCAGAATTTGAACACCTATGGCAACAGAAAACTATTTATACTGACCCGACCATCTATATCAATATCAGCTCGAAACTAAACACAAAGGATGCGCCGGAGAATTGTGAGAATTGGTTCGTGATGATCAATGCCCCTGCTAATGAAGGCCAGGATTGGGATTCGTTGATCAACATTGCACGTGAAAACATTATTGCCAAACTAAACCGGCTGCTGGTTGAAGACATCAGTCAATTCATTACTTGTGAAAATGTGCTCGATCCGCGCGGGATAGAGGCCAATACATCCTCTTACCAGGGATCAATTTACGGAACAAGCTCCAACAGCCGGTATGCGGCTTTTTTGCGCCACGCCAATCATTCATCCAAAATAAAAAATCTGTATTTCTGCGGCGGAAGTGTACATCCGGGCGGCGGTATTCCGCTTTGCCTGTTTTCGGCTAAAATTGTAAGCGATTGGATAGGCTGATCAGTACCTTTTCAGGTCATCTACTATATAACCTACAATTTCCTTTAAGTAAGTAGTCCAGCCATCAAACACGCCGCCATCCGGCAAAAGATCGTTAAAGTTAAAGCTGCTCAGTTCCGCGCCAAAATTACACGGGTAAGGATCGACGTTATAGCCTGCTTTTTTAAATATCATCAGTGCGCGGCGCATATGAAAATCAGAGGTAACCAGCAGATATGGTGGTTGTAAATGCGCTTTTTGCAATATCAGTTTTGAGAATACTGCATTCTCAATGGTATTCCGCGACTTACTTTCGATCAGGATACTGCTATCGGCAATTTTGAGGTCATTTAATTGCGTCTTAACCCACGCTCCTTCCCTGAAATGGCCCTGTACCAGGTTGCCGTTACCACCGGTCACCAGCAAATGTTTTGCGTTGCCTTTGCTTAATAACAAAACGCCCTGTATAAATCTGTCGGCGGCGCCATTAAAAAAGCCATTTTCGTTTTCGTCGTATGATGAAAAACCGCCGAGTACTATCGCACAGCTATACGTTTTCGTCACTTTGGGTAAGGTATTACTCACACCCCATGCGCGTGCAATCATATTGAGTAATGCCGGGCATGAAAAAACATACAGCACGACGAGCGATATGATGAACAATCGTTTTTTCCGTTTGCTATTTTTTGTGAAGAATGCAAAAAGCAATAACGCGCAAACCCATAAAAACGGGGAAAGTATAAACAGCAATACCTTGGACAGGATAAAATACATAGCAGTAATGCCCGAAGATAATAAATTACTTCAAAGGCCTCGCTGTTACGCCCTCATTAGTAATTACTATGGGTTTGATCAGTCCATTGGCGTCGAAATACATATGGTCGATACAGGTTACACGGTGGTTGCCATCTGTTTCCGTTAATGGGCGTCGGTGATAGACAATATACCATTCGTCCGTACCGGGAAAATTGATCACGGAATGATGACCCGCGCCAGTTGCGATCTTCGGGTCCTGCTGCAAAACGGTACCAATCCGCTTAAATGGCCCTATAGGCGAATCGCCTATGGCATAAGCCACATGATAGTTCGGTCCGGTCCAACCGCCTTCCGACCACATTAAATAATACTTCCCTTTCCGAATAAACATTACCGGGCCTTCCACGTAATTTTCAGGCGTGATGGACTTAAAGGTTTCACCGTTGGCAAATGGGATGAAGCCAGTAAAATCCTTATTCAGTTTGGCGATATTGCAGTGCTGCCAGCCACCATAGATGATGTAATACTGGCCGTCTTTATCTTTAAAAACAAATTGGTCGATAGGCTGCGCACCGTTGTGTATCTGGCCGATCAATGGCTTACCTAAATAATCCTTAAACGGGCCCTGCGGCTTGTCAGAAACGCCAACGCCTATACCGCCAATTTCATTCTCATGAACATCATTTGCACCGAAAAAGAAATAGTATTTGCCGCCCATTTCAGTTACGGCCGGCGCCCACATGGCCTTATGTGCCCATTTGATGGCAGCAGTGTCGATAATGTCGCTGTACTTTGTCCAATGTACTAAATCTGGAGACGACCAGCAATCCATATGCACCTGCTCTTCATATGGGGCTGAATATGTTGGATAAACCCAATATAAATGGTTAAATATTTTCGCTTCCGGGTCGGCGTTCCAGCCGGGGAAGATCGGGTTACCTGAAGTTTCTTTTTGCTGTGCCGATGCAGAAATAGCTAAGCAAAGCGCAATACCAATAAAAAAGATCGTTTTACTGAAATGTGTCTTTATGCTCATTTGGCAGATAGTTTTGCTGGTAATTTATTGCTGCAATTTAACCCTTATAAACCTTGGATGGTAATGATGCCCGAATTTTTTGATATCGTTAAAGAAATCCATCGAAATCACGTTGTAGCTGATGAGCAATTCGCCGGGATTTGAAAGGTTGGTATGGGCTTTAGCGTTATAAGGGATAAAGTTTTTATTCTCAGAATTTTCTGTCGTAGTATATAGTTTAATAACCGGCCCAAACGGGCCTTGCGGACTTAACCCCAAACGCATGCCTACATCATTGCCCAAACCATCGGTTTGGAAAACCAGCGCATAACGGCCATCCGGCAATGGGCTTACGCTTAGCTCATGCGAAACACGGTTAGTTACCTCCGCAATCTTATTAATATCCGTATTCCATGCCGAGCCATCCCAATAACGCCATTTGCTAAAATCTTCATAATCCTGCGGCAGTACTCGCGCAACCAGCAGGCTTAAATGCTTGGGACGTGTACCATACACATATATATAGCCATCAGGATTTGGTGCTCCGGCGCTTTTGGTATTCACAAAAACCGCCGAACCTAACACGCCATAATCATCCGCCGTTTTGCCGGGGATAAAGAACGGCGTATCCATTTGTTTTTGATCCTTAAAGGGCGGCTTGCTGTCTTTTGGCAGCACAATAAGCGCCGTACCATGCTCGTCAAACGCAAAGGCGTCGTTATCCTTGAGCCATTTTACACGGAAGGCATGGATGTATGTTTTGCCGTTAGCCGGGTTTACAAAGCCATCGCCCAGCCAGTAAAAATCTTTGGCTTCGGCGTTCGGTGTATTTGGATTAAAAAACGTCGCCGGACTTCCATCCGGATTCTTTGCCCATACAAATTTGATGTGATTATCCGGCGGCACACCATCAACATAAGCTACGGTGTTGTGCACCAATACATAACCGGGTTTCGGAATATCATTCACCACATCGCCTATCATCGTATCGCTGAAAATGAACATGGTTTTGGTATGATTTCCCGGCCGGTCATCGCCATTCAGCGGGATGGAATAAATACCATCCGCACCAAACCAGCCCGAATTCCGCACAAACAAATTCGTCCATTCAGGCGCAGGCTCCGCGGTAAATTTCAGGTGGACAGTATCCGTATTCTTCGGCCAGGTTTGCGCAAAACTACTCCCTGCAAATACAACAACGGCCATCATTAGTGCGACAGCCGTTGTTTTTAAAGTATTTTGCCGCGAGATTTTCATATAAAATACCCTGTTTTATTATCATTTTTCATTAAAAAACGCTGTTATTAACAAACACCATCAGCACAGTAGTATTATTGTTAATGACTTAATTATCAGTATATTATATTTTATCCGGGTGTAGCAAACTGTAGCATTTCCGTAGCGTTTTTCTGTGTAGTGCGTAGCATAGCTGCTACACCTGCTATCAACAGTCAATTCTATCGACTATTGATCAACCCTAATCTTTCCCACTAACCTCTAATCTCCATTCTCTAATCTCTAACACCTATTTCCCCTTCTTTATCCCGTAATGGTCATTCATCAATGTTACGAACAAGCCGCCCGGCAGGATGGATTTCAACGTTACCGCGATGGTTTGGCCAAGCGCACCGATCAGGTAATTATGTTTAGGGTTCGATTTCTCAACTATCTTCACAATATCCGCACCCAGCTTTGCCGGATCAGCGCCAACGCTTTCGTCTTTCTCCATGGCGGCTACAGCGGCTTCAAATTCGGCTTTCAGCTTATCGTTTTTCAGCGTAAACGGCGCTTTTTCGCGGTTACCGGTGAAATCGGTTTTAAAGTCGCCCGGGTTTACTACCACTACTTTTACGCCTGTATTTTTCAGCTCCATGCGCAGACTTTCAGAGTAACCCTCAACTGCGAATTTCGATGCGCTATACAAACCCTGGTAAGGCAGGCCAAACAAGCCGGCCAGCGAGCCAACGTTGATCACCAAACCTTGTCCTTTATCTATCATGCCCGGCAATACCGCGCTGCTCACGCGCACCACGCCGAAAAAGTTAACCTCGAACTGTTTCTTAGCCAAGTCAACCGGCATGGCATACAGCGGACCGGTAATACCATTGCCAGCGTTGTTCACCAGTACATCTATCTTGCCTTCGGCTTTTACCACCTTGTCAACAGCAGCTTTTACAGATGCATCGTCGGTAACATCCATTTGCAGCGCGTTGAAAGGTACATCCTTCACTTTATCCAGGTTGCGGCTGGTGCCGTAAACCGTATGACCGGCGGCTTGTAGTGCTTTCGCCGTAGCAAGTCCCAGGCCTGATGAAGCGCCTGTAACCAGAATTACTTTTTTCATTTCTTTAAGGTGAATAATTTTGGTATAAACATAAGGATTTTGGGGGAGAAGATGATTTGAGGAGTGAAATTTTGTGGGAAGGTGAGGTTTAGTTCGGATGGCTATGTTAAAGATAAGCCTTTCGTTTTTCACATGGCATCGTGCGCAGGGTCCTCTGTCGAGAGACTCTATCATGACAACTAATCTCATTCAATAAAATCATAATTTGGTGAACGATGTTTATTCTTATCCTCGGGCATTAATTTATCTACTTTTTCTATCAAAAGATGTCAACTTCATTTATATTTGGTAAATCCTAAACATGTCATGAGTAACAAAATTCAATTAGCCACACGTCGAAATATTATTGATGCATTTTCTATATCAAGAATATCTTGGTATGGAAAAATAGATCAACCTAGTTTTTTGGGAAGATTATTTGACTTATCTAACTTTGAATCTTACGATCATAGATATAAAACAGCTGCTGAAGATATTTACAAACACACTGTTCTTAATGATGATTGGCCTGAAGAATGGGTGTTTACTGACCCAAGGTTTAATATTTTACATGCTCCTGATAAAATGTTTCTTGATTTTCTTTGCATGACTATCCATCCCGCTGTAAGGAGCGATGAAAAAGAATTAACCACTCTTTTTGAAATTTATCAAAATAATTTGGAAAGAGATGGGTTTATGTTAATCCCATCAGGTGACATTTCAGGAGAGTTAATTTATCAACCCGCTACAATAAAAATTTCTGATTTAGTTGCCGAAATTGCTACACCGGTGACAACATCAACTACTACCACTACTACTACTGTAAAACCTGAAAACAAACAAGCACTTGTAATTGGCTGCAGTGCTTATATTCATTCCAATCCATTGATTAATCCAATAAATGATGCAAATGACATGGAGAGTAAATTGCAATCCCTTGGATTTAGTGTATTGAAAAAAATAGATCCAACACAAAAAGAACTGAAAATTGTCATAGATGAATTTGGCGATAAACTTAAAGGAGCAGACGTAGGATTATTCTATTTCGCAGGTCATGGTGTTCAGGTCAAAGGATTAAACTATTTAGTTCCAACGGATGCTAATATTACTTCTGAAAGAATCGTTGAATATGATTGTGTAGAAGCAGCGAGGGTTTTAGCCCATATGGAAGATACAAGAGTCACAATTAAAATTCTGGTTCTAGATGCTTGCCGTAACAATCCATTTGAGAGAAGTTGGGGACGGGGAATAAAGCAACGAGGACTTGCCACAATGAATGCGCCGAAGGGGTCCTTAATTGCTTATTCAACGGCACCTGGAACTACAGCATCTGATGGAGAAGGAAAAAATGGATTGTATACTGAAGCATTATTAAATCATATATCTGGGAAAGGTGCACCTGTAAATACAATGTTTCAAAAAGTAAGATTAGAGGTTATGCAGAAGTCAAAGGAAGAACAGATCCCTTGGGAATCAACTTCATTAACTGCAGATTTTTATTTTAACCAATAGCTTCCCGTCCCCGCAGGGTCTCTCGCAGAGGACCCTGCGCACGATGCCCTTGTGAAATCCCGCAGGGTTCCTCAACAAAGAGCCCTGCGTACAAGTTTTTGTGCTTGCTGATTTCACTTCGGCTGCCTTCTTCCCTTCAATATGTATAATTGCAGGCGAGGTGCCTTGTGAGTATTTTACTGCGTTGCCGAGCAGGTTTGAGAACACCTGCAGCATCATGATCGGGTCTCCTTGTAATTCCGGCGTTTCGCCAACGGTTATTCTCAAATCCGTTGTATTATAAACCAGTTCCAGGTCTTTTATAATATCATTTATCAACTGCCCCACATTAATGGGCCGTATGAGTACGACCGAACGGCCAATCCGGGAGTAGTCGAGCACTGCGTTGATCATCAGGTTCATTGATCTGCACGATCTGCGATACGCTGCAACATTTGTTGCCCACGCTCCATGATGGTCTGATCCCTGATCAGTAATTGCGCGTAGCTTTTAATGGATGCGGGGACATGAATAAAGAATGCTGCAATAATTTTTTGCGGATGACAAATAATGTATTTTACAAATAGCTTTATTTATATTAACATTGATATTATAAACCAATATATTACTTAATGAGTAAGGGCTTTAAAAGACGCGATGGCTTTGAGGGAGAAAAGCTTATTAATATACCGCAAAAAGTATGGAAAGATGCTATTGAGAGGGACCCCATACTTTTCCCTGTATATGTAACCCAAATAGGCTATTTTCCTAAAGCCTCTTATCATTACCGGGAACGAAGAAAAGGCTGTGAGGATAATATACTTATTTATTGCCTTCAGGGGATAGGTTATTATGTTTTAGACAATAAACGCTATGTGATGCGTGCCAACCAATTTATCATGATACCTGCAACGGATCGTTATATCCGTTATTGGTCTGATGACCTGGATCCATGGACCATTTATTGGGTGCATTTTACCGGAAGCGTAATTGATCCCTTTAACAAATCGCTTAATGTAAGTTTATCAAAGGGGCCGGTATATGTGCCTTTTAATGCAAAAGCTATTGAAATATGGCAAAATATATATCAAACACTGGAGATGGGGTACAGTACTGAAAATTTGTGCAGCGCCTGCTTTTGCCTTTACCACCTGATAGCCACCTTTTTGTTCCCTGAACGCCATATCAATATCGAGAAAAATGAGTCGGGCGATATTATCACTAAAACAGTACTTAATATGCGTAATAATTTGGATAAGAAGCTCACAGTAGAAGACATGGCAATTATGCATACTTTATCTGTGTCTCATTTTTCAAACCTATTTCGGAAAGCTACAGGAATGCCGCCAATAGATTATTTTATACACTTAAAAATGCAAAGGGCCTGCCAATTATTATATAGTAACAGCGCCAAAATTAAAGATGTAGCTTTAGACCTTGGATATGAAGATCCATACTATTTTTCAAGGACATTCAAGAAATACATTGGCACATCGCCCGAGCAATACAGGCTAACGGCAAAAAATACCGGGTAATGATTGCAAGTTGTGTTTCCTTCCCGTCCCCCCAGGGTCTCTCCCGTCCCCGCAGGGTCTCTCGATAGAGGACCCTGCGCACGATGTTTCTGTGTAGCTGTATTCCAAAATAAACCCACCTACCCCAACTTCACCACCTTTTTGTGTCCCCGCAGGGTCTCTCGCAGAGTACCCTGCGCACGATGTTTATGTGGAGCAATAGTTTGTCAGAACCAATAATCCCTGTAGTCAGTAATTTTGATAGATGGATGAGGCCGCTCCAATTCGTAAAATGCAGCGCTGCTGTGCTCGTAGTCGGTAAATTCAATGCATAAATTCCATTTTCCACTTACCGGGTTATGATGAATGTAGTCGATTTTCTGATAGAGGAAATCAATGCTGTAAATTTCCTTAGCATCAAATGAAACTTCAAAAACTTTATGCTTCTGCCCTTTTGCACGTTCTTTTTCCGAACATGCCATTTGCAATTTATAAAGCAAGGAAGTGTTCCGCTGATCTTCAAGCCTTTCAATAATTGCATAAGCTATAAACCGTTTGCCGTTCGCTATAACCTTATTTAAATCTGTGTTCTCGTCTGTAATATATAAGATAGCGTGGACGTGATTAGGCATGATTACAAATGCCAGCGTTTTGATCTGGTATTTTGTATCGATCAGGTTAAACCATTTATAAACGAGATCATAAGAATTGGTGATCTCGAAAAGTGATATCCATTCGTAACAGGTAAATGTAATGAACCAGGTATTTTCTGTTATTTGATGTTTGGTTCTAATGGCCATGAGCTAAAGATAAGCTTTTCGTTTTTCACATGGCATCGTGCGCAGGGTCCTCTGCGCACGATGTTTATGTGTAGCTGTATTCCAAAACACCCACCTACCCCAACTTCACCACCTCCGAAAACAACCTAAAGGATTTCAACCTCGCCGCATGATCGTAAATATGCGAAGTCGCCATAATTTCGTCAACGCCATTTTCCCGTACGAAGTTCGACAGCTTTTTATGGATGGTTTGTTTGCTGCCGATAAAAGAATAGGCCAGCATTTCCATTACCGCACCTTCCTCAAAAACAGTCCAAACATCCGCCATATCATCCACCGGTGGCTGTAGTAATTGCCTCCTGCCGGTGATTACGCCTTTAAACATTTGCTTCACCGAAGTGGCCAGGTATTCTGCCTGTTCATCCGTATCGGCCGCCACCACGTTTACGCAGGCCATTACGTAAGGCGCTGCCAGTTGCTCCGACGGTTTAAAATTATCCCGGTAAATAGCAATGGCTTCTTTAAAATAAGCCGGCGCAAAGTGACTGGCAAAAGCATACGGCAGCCCTTTAGCCGCAGCAAGCCTGGCGCTATCGGTACTCGAACCTAATATCCAGATGGGTATTTCCAGGCCCTCGCCCGGTACCGCCCTTACCTTTCCGTCAAAATTATCTTTCGAAAAATATTGCTGCAGCGCCTCTACATCTCTCGGGAAATAAAAGGCAGCGTTCATGTTTTGCCCGCGGATGGCGGCCGCCGTAGTTTGGTCGGAGCCTGGCGCCCTTCCTAACCCCAAATCGATACGCCCCGGGTACAGTGTTTCCAATGTACCGAACTGCTCGGCAATTACCAGCGGCGAATGGTTAGGCAGCATAATACCGCCCGACCCAACCCGGATCTTGGTGGTATTGCCGGCAATATAACCGATAAGCAATGAGGTTGCCGAACTGGCAACGCTGATCATGTTGTGGTGTTCGGCGAACCAATAGCGGGTGTAACCCAACTGCTCTGCCTGGCGCGCATTTTCCAGGCTTTTATGATAGGTATCCGCTATGGTATAACCCTCAACAACAGTCGCCAGGTCAAGTACGGAAAAAGAAATATCTTTTAATGATTTTGAGCTCATGTCCAAAATTATGGCTTATAATTTGCCTGGCGGACTATTCCGCCTAGATATGACTTTCGCTAAACAATAACGTGTCAAATATTAAAATACACCCTAAGCATGATGATCCTTCCCGGAAGGGTATAAGAACTGGCCGTAAAAGTATTGGCCGAGAGGTAAAGCGCGTTATACGTTTTTACATTCAGGAAATTAACGGCGCTGAGCTCGAAGTCGCTTTTCCATTTCTGTACCCTGAATTTTACCGAAGCGTCCGCAAAAAAATATTTCAGGTCGGGATTACCTTGCTGCCGGGTGAAATAATGTTCGCCTGATAATTTGCATTGTATATCCTCAACCGGGTCATAGTTAATGGATAACTGCTGCACCAGTTGATCAATTTTAAAAGCAGATGCCTCTACCGAAGAATGACTGCTTGTTTGCGTTAATGTGGCCTTATAGTTAAAATTCACTGCGTCGGTCACTTTGGTATCGGCGCTCACATTATAGGTTTCGGATGTGGTGTTGAACGGTAACAACGCGTTATTTTGTATCTGCACCGAGTGGTTGGTTTGCCACTGTATGGCCCCGCTAAAAGTGGTACGCAGCGCAAATGCATATTTACTGATGGAGCCGTTGAGTATCCACGAATCGGTGCTGTTAGGGTAAGGCAGCACAATACCTTCCTGAATATTATTGGTGATCACGCTGGACGCAATGTTATTGGCCGCGGTATGATTATAAAGCGCGTTGATGTTCCAAAAAAACAGGGTAAGCGCCTTACGGTAGCTAAAACCACCGCCCGCCTGCTGGTTTTGCTGTTCGGTGAGGCCGGCATTATTGGCGTACAGCGTACGGTAGTCGGTCAGGATGTAGCCCGGGTAAACATTCTCTATCGTGCCGATCTCATTGCGGTAATTGTAAAAAAAGTTAAGGTAATTCTCGGCACCCACCTGGTATTTCATCCTGAATTGCGGGTTAAAATACAACCGCGTAAGGCTCTTGTTCAGCGAATAGGTACTATCGGAATAGCTGATCTGCTGGAGCGTAACAGGCAGGGTAAGGTTTGCTTTCAGTATGGTGCCTGGCAGGTCATACGCGGCTTCGGCATATACCTTTTTCCTTGTCCAGTTTACATGGTTCAATGCACTGTCCGACTCCAAATTCACGCTGTTATTATTCTGCACAACATCCAAACCCGACGTAAGCGTTTGCGATTGAACGCTAAAGCCCGCCCGGTAGCTTTGCGTTATGAGGTTCGACGGTATCTTGAACGAAAAATAATTGTTGGTGTACCAGGTGGGTACATTCACATTTTGCACCAGTTGCGCGTATGGCACATTGTTATTAAATATCGCAGCATTATACCCCGGCCCGATCACCAGGTTCTCCGGCTCGGCAGAATGGCTGATATAAGAATAGGCCTGGATAATATCATTCGACTTTAACGATTTGATCAGATTGAACTCGTTCGAAAAGTCTAATGTATTATCCTTAAATACCTGGTCAACCGCTGAGCTGTCAGTTTTCAAACCCGAATAATTGTTTATGTGTTTATCATCCAGCAGCAAGGCATCGTTCAGGTAATATTTGTCCCGGTTAATGTTCAGCGTAAACTGTGTATGAAAAATATCAGGGACAGAACGATTATGCTGTACCTCGTTATATTTTACCGTGTCGCTGGGCAAAAACACGGTGGTTTGCTGGCTGTAATCCTGCCGTTGCGTATCGTGCACGTAATAAGCATTTATCCTGAGCTGCACATTGTTTTTCAGGTTGATAAGATTATTCACATTAAGGATACCCGACCGGTCGAATAAATACCTGTCTTCAGCCAGCTGCGGGGTGTTTACCGCGCCCAATGAAAGAACTGTCGAGGGCAACGCATTGTCTATCCGCTGGTTGTAATCGGTTAAGTTATGCGATAGCAGGTCTTGCTGCACATCGTAACCAGTATTGTTGCCCGCCAGGTAATTGATAGCCTTGTAATTATCTTTAAACATCATGGCGTTCAAATTCACGTCGTAATTCCCCGGCACCCCTGCTCCGATGCTCTCCTGCCCCATCAGATGCAGCTTTGCGCCTTTTTTAATTTCCAGGTTTAATGCTACATCATCGCTCATCACCTTATTTCGTAATACTTTTACGGGCTGGTCATTCTGAATTACCTGCACCTGGTTTACGGCCTGCTGCGGAATGCTGTTGGTGGCAATGCTGTATTTATCATCGAGCAGGTTATCACCGCCGATGTACACCGCCGAAACCGGTTTGTTATTATAACTGATCGTCCCGTTGGCGGCAACAGTTATCCCCGGCAGTTTTTTGATCACCTCGCCTATCGTCCTGTCCTGCGGATTAGCGAAATCGGACACCTTATAACTCAGCGTATCGCCGTGCGTACGCAAAACCGGCCGGCTGCTTTTAATATTAACCGTTTGCAGCTGGTTTACCGAGCGCGACAGTGTAAAATCTACCGGTACATCAAAACCGGTAATTGCTTTCACCTGGCTTTTAAACCCGAGACTGCGCACCTCCACAGTCAGGCTGTTTATCGCTGTACCGGCCGGTACTTGCAACAAATAAGCGCCTTTACTATCAGTCACCGCGTAAGCGATAATGGAATTGCTTACGCTATTTTTTAAATTGACGCCGGCATAAGGCACGGCGCTGCCTGTACTGTCTTTAACCGTACCTTTTATGGTTTGGCCAAAAACAGCAACAGAAAGCAACATACCCATAACCAGCAGCCCTGCAAGCCTGGTTATCTGTTTCATTACTTTTCGGGTAATTCTATCGGGTTGTTAAGTTTGTTACCACCAGGTCTCGGCCCCTTCATAACCCTGATATGATCCATCCTGGGTGCGTCGCCCTGGGCGCTGTTATTCGCCATAATCGCTTGCGCAAATGCCTCGGGGTCTTTATCCATAGTCACCTTCAGCTTATCAAATTCCTTTTGCGTGGTTTTTATTCCCTTGGCAGGTGGCGCTATGATATTGGGGTTATCATCCAAACCCCGCAATATGGGGGGAACATCCTTTTCAGCTACATTGGCGCCGACTATTGGCTTTACTTCCGTATAGACGGCTTTCTCCACACCGTCAAACTTAAATATCACTTCGTTTTTTGCATCATGTGCGTCAACAATTACGCCGGGCAGGCCGTTTAATTTCCACGGCCCTGTGCGCACCGGTACATCGGGGCAAAACCATGCAATGTAATCCCTGCCTTTAAAATGACCGGTGGCTTTTTGGCAATGCAAGCCGCCAAAAGTTGCCGTGTCAGCGCTGATCTTCCAGTCGATAGCAGGCATCGGGCTTTCGATCAGGTAATCGTTGATCAGCAGGTTATCTTTCGTGATCAATTTTTGTTCATTCGGATACTGGAAATATTGGGTTTGTGAACCTGCACCCCTCCGGTTGATCATAATGTGCCCATCCGGGCTGTTGGCGCTTGCCTCGGCATAGGCTTTTTTAAATTGGGCATCTGCTACTATCCCGTCGTAGCTTCTGTAGGCGCTTGCGCTTTTACCTACAAATAATACCAGGTTTTCGGTGTAAGGATGTGTACGGTCCGTGGTATCCCTTATCCAGGTAAATTTATAATGCACCATGTACACGGCCGTATCGGGTTTTTGCGCCCTGGCCGCGAATACCGCGAGTATCAGTATCGCGACTATCAGTAATTGCTTCTTCATAACTGTAATAATTTTAAGCAATACTATTTCCGTGGCATCACTTCCTGAAAAATTTGGTACGAACAAAGGTTTAGTATGCTTAAAGGGTAGTTATTTGTTATCCGGGGGATTTCAAATACGCTGCGTTCGGGTACCATTTAGGCCGGTTAGTCACAATGTATTTTGACGTGATGCGCGATATTTTAACTTTGTTATCATGCTTTCGGCCAAAAAAAGACTCTGGATAGAAATAGTGCTCCACATTGCGTTTTGGGTGGGTGTTTTTTATACGTTGATGTCGTTAAACAGCTCACATATTCATGTATGGGCAAAAACCCGCCATATGGTGCAGGACCGGTTTGATGATACTTCCATTTCGCCATATGTATATATCATACTGTTTTTTTTGGCGGTGCTGTTTTATGGTAATATATTTTTGGTGTTCAAGAAAGCTATCCGGTATAAAAACGGACTTGTACGACTGGCGATGTGTACGGCCTGGTTCATGATTGTATTTGGTGCTAATTACCTTGTAGCAGGCCCTTTGTTCAACAATGCCAACCCCATACCCGAACCGCCACCGCTGCCCCTGATCCGGCAGATGGATTTAAGAATTATGCATATTCGGCCTGATGCCAACAATGGTCCGCGCGAATCTCCAAAAATCGGTATTGTAAACTTCATGATCAGTGACTGGGAACACCTGCAGGTGATCATACTGATCATTTTTCTTTCGATACTGGGCATTTCCATCGCTTATTTTTTCCTCAAGGAATGGGCAAAAAGTGAGCTTATACAAACCCAGCTGCAGGCCAACCAGCTGAGTACCGAGCTCAAATTCCTTAAATCGCAGATCAACCCGCATTTCCTGTTCAACACGCTTAATAACCTGTTCTCCATGGCGCAGGCAAAAGGGAACGATGAGCTGGCCGACGGTATCTCAAAGCTCTCGGGCATGATGCGTTATATGCTTTATGACAGTAACGCAGAAAGTGTTCTGCTGAGCACAGAGATCGCTTACCTTGAAGAATGCATTACGCTGAACAAATTGCGCTATGCTGATGAAGAAGTAATGGTAAGGTTTAACTATCCCGAACAGCCCGGCGCCACCAGTATTGCACCGATGTTATTTATCCCGTTCGTGGAAAATGCTTTTAAACATGGGGTAGCCATCGGTCAAACAACTACAATTGCTATCAGCATCATAGTGTCAGCTCAAATGCTGATCTTTACCTGTGAAAATACCAACCACAGCGCTATTAAAAAAATGGATATGGAAATAAGCGGTATCGGCCTTGAGAATGTAAAACGCCGGCTCCAGTTGCTATATCCCGGTAAATACCAGTTGCAGATTGAGGAAACCGACGAAAAATATAGGGTGACCCTTGAAATTAACCTTGCATGATCACTTGCATTGCCATAGACGATGAGCCAAAAGCGCTGGAAGTGATAGAACGCTATTGCGCAAAAACAAGCCTGGTGAACCTGAAAGCGACATTCCGCGAACCGGTAAAAGCCATCGAATTTCTGCAGCGCGAAAAAGTCGATCTTATTTTTCTTGATATCAATATGCCCGATATCAGCGGCATGCAACTGGTACAAACCTTAATGCCCCGGCCTTTGATCATTTTCACAACCGCCTACAGTCATTACGCCGTGGAAAGTTATGAGCTGAATGCGCTGGACTACCTGCTCAAACCAATTACTTTCGACCGTTTTCTGGTTGCCCTAAATAAAGCTGCGTCAGTTTTATCATCAAAAAGCACCATAGTGACAGATGACGAAACTACCGTCTTTATCAAAAGCGGCCCGCAAACCTACCAGGTTAAAGTGGCCGACATCCTGTACCTGGAAAAGGACGGCAATTACATTACTGTTCACTTAAAGGATAAAAAGATCCTGATCCGCGAAAACATGAGCGATATTTTTGACCTTGTTCCGGCTGCCGGATTTGTGCGGGTACACAAATCATACGTGGTGTCAACCAGGCATATCACCATGATCGAGGTGCACCAGCTCATCATTAACGGCGAAAAAATTCCCATTGGCAGTACCTATCGCGACCCGTTACGCGAGCGGTTGGGGATGAGCTGATTTTGCAATATACCTTACGTCCTTACGGATTATTAATCGCAATCGTGGTATCCCTTCCACCCAATTTAATACGCTGGTTGTATTCAACAATATCCTGGCCCTTCGAATCATAAAAGATGCTCAGGCAGCTGACAGTGGTAAAATGGGCCATCTGAAATTTTGCGACTGTATCAATTGTTGGCTTAAAGCTGGGTAGCTGTAAGAGGACATCTCCCGGGTATACGTCTTTAAGAGAGTCGAGCATATTCAATATAAAACCGGCCTGCCCGTGGCTGGTATGGTTAACCAGGTGCACCGAAACATTTATTAAAGGATACAACGCGTAATTAATAACCGTATCCGTTCCCTGTGTTATTTTGATAAATTGAGGAAGAAAATAACTCTCGGCAACCGAAAACGTAACAGATAATTGGTACTTAACAAACCTTTCCGGTTTGAATTTTATATCGTAGCTGCCGTCGGCATTGGTGCTAAAATAGTGCGGATCTTCCCCTTCTGCGGCCACTTCCATTGGCAGGTCGCCTATGGCTTTACCTGTTACACCGTCAGTAACCACGCCATGTACACGGGTTTCCGGCCCGGGTATATTGCACTTGGTAGACATGGAGCAACATATGAAAAATGCCGCCGATAGTAAAACAGTGATCTTTATGCGATTAACGTTGAGGCTCATATATGTAAATTTAGGTTTTAATTTTTGATTTTATTACGTCGTAAAATAACAAACCGCTACATTAGTTCTTCCACCAATCAAACCCAACCATGATACTCATCATCCTCAACGTTATCTTTTGCCTGGCGTTTATCTATTTCGCCTATCTCAATCTCAATGATGTCGACCCATGGCTTTGGGTGCCTATTTATATG
>JABDAU010000067.1 GCA_013289045.1 Bacteroidota bacterium
GCAGCCAACGCCTCAAACCCTGCAGATCCTCATGCGCCAGAATAGTTTGCACCAGCCATTTTGATAAGCCAAGCCCGCGGAATCCACCTACGATAAGTACATCTGCAAGATAAGCAAACGTAGCTTTGTCAGTCACTACGCGCGCAAAACCTACCTGGTGCCCGCCCTTATAAATGCCGAAGCATAGCGAGTTCTCTACCGATGTCAGCACTTTTTCACGTGGGATATTTTTAGCCCAATATGATTCCTGGCTCAGGTAATTGTATATCAGATCCATATCGAGCAAACTTTTGTCTGTCGATATCATATAACCCTTTTTCAGGTACGACTCATCATTTATTATCACTCGCATCTTCTAAAAAATTAAGGTTCCGCATGTACACTTCTATCATTACTGAAGCCACATTCAAACCGTTCTTATCAAATATTTCTACAGGGTGTAACTTGGTGTATTTACCAATGGTATTCAATATCTCTTCCGCTTCATTTATCTCCGTTTCATCAATATGCAGCTTAAAATAAAGATTGAAGTAGCTTGGCTTAAGATATTTTATTTCGGACGATTTAGACCATGCCCGGATGGAATAACCCTTCTGGCTAAAAATCTTAAAAAACAATACAGGGTAAAAAGCATCCGATGCCGAAAAAATAGTACCCCCGAAAATTGAATTGTTGTAATTGCGGTTCCAGAAGCTTTTCTTCACCATAACCTCAACACCGCGGAAGTCTTTCTCAAACCCGACTGTCCATATTCGCTGGAAGAATAGGGGCGGATAGAAGCGCATTATCCATTTTAGCCTATTTTCCGTGACCTGCATAGCGCTAAATATCAGAAAAAATCAGGAAAGATGAAGTAATCCATTACTGGATTTATGGTAAAATTTATCTCAAATTACCAAACCAGCTTATATCCAATACCCCGGATGTTGATTAACTGGATGTTAGGATCTGCTTCCAGGTGCCTGCGCAGTTTTGTAATAAACACATCAAGACTGCGTGCATTGAAAATATTATCGCTTCCCCAAACTTTCTCCAGCAATATTTTTCGTGGTACGGATTCCATTCCCGGCTGGCAAAGCTGGTTGAGCACGGCGCTTTCGCGGGAAGTAAGATTGACCAAATTGTCATTATGCCTGATGGTGTTCTTTACCGGATCGAACAAAATATTCCCGATCTGCATCGGTTCGTTACCGGGTTTTGGTTTTGTATTTTGATAAAGCATTTTATTACGCAGCAATGCTTTTATCCGCACGATCAGTTCTTCAACGCTGAAAGGTTTTTTGAGATAATCATTCGCGCCCAACTCAAAACCGGTCACCACATCCTTAACCTGCGAGCGCGCAGTAATAAAAATAATAGGCGTTTCCGCATCTTTTTCCCGGATGCGCCTGGCAACTTCGAAGCCATCCATATTGGGCATCATTACATCAAGCGCAACTGCATCGGGTTTGTGTTTGGCATACATTTCAAGGGCCTGTTCGCCATTGGCGCAAAGTATTACTTTAAAATTGCGTTCCTCAAGGCTTTCGCGTACTATGTGCGCCAGCGCGGTCTCATCCTCGGCCAGTAATACTTTTATGCTATCCATTTTTTAAAGGTATGGAAACTATAAACTCGCTTCCATTATTTGTTTCACTTTTTACCGAAATTGTGCCCCCATGCGCAATAGCGATATAGCGCGCATAGCTTAGCCCCAATCCTGTTCCTTTTACATTGTGCACATTGCCGGTTGGTATACGGTGGAACTTATCAAATATCAATTTAATTTGATCCTGCGGTATACCGATGCCATTATCTTTAACAGAGAAGAGGATATTGCCACCTTCTTTAAAGACAAATATATCCACCTTTACAGGCTCTTTGCTATATTTTATCGCATTATCAATAATGTTATTCAATACGTTGCCAAAATGCAGTCTGTCGGCGTAAATGGTTTTGATATCGTCCCGGTTGAGATAAGTGATCTCTATTTTTTTATTTACCTTGAGTTTGTTTGCTGAAATAAGCTCACTCATCATCTCATCAACATTGATCTCTTCCTTTATTAGATCGACGTCCTTATTCTCAAAAGCAGCGATATTGAGTACCTTGGTAACCAGGTTATCCAGTTTTAAAAGCTCTGTTCTTGATGTTTGCAGGTAGCGCCGCGTTTTTTCGGCATCATTAAGCGCATTAAAGTTCTGCAGACCTTCTATAGCAACGCTTATAGTGGCGATAGGGGTTTTCAGCTCATGGGTCATGTTATTAATGAAATCATCTTTTAACTCACCCAGCTTTTTCTGATGAATAACTAGTCTAATGATATAATTAAAGCAATATATGGTAAACAGGATAAGCAGCAACGTAAGCAGGAGGGGGGCCATTATTTTGTATAGAACGGTAAATTGTGCTTTGCCAAAAGTTGCGCGTGCAAAAAACGGCCTTCCCGACATATCCAGGGGAACAAAACCGAAATATTTATAAGTATACTCATTGGTTTCGCTGTATGTGCTGGTTAATTTATTCGGAGTCGTGTGATTTGGGGAAAAACGAAAATTAAAGGCAGGATTTAGGTGAAGTTTGTTTAATTCTTCACACAAATAATGCCTTAATTTAATGCTGTCGGCCTGCTCATAATTTGGCGGCAGCGCATATATACCGTATTGTTTTTCCATATGCCTGGCAAATATGGTATCATGCGGTATATTGCTATGTGTCTTTAAAAATGCCTGGGTTTCGGCCCAATGATCTTTCAGATCATCTACGCTAAGTATCCCCATCAAAGTTTGGCGTAAAAAAGGCATATAGAATGACGCCTCAACCAACACCTGAACCATGGATGGTTTTTTTGTTTTTACCATTGCACGGTAATAATCATATTGATTTGACGTGAGGTGAAAAGGCGATGGGCGATAGAAAACACCTATTTGTTTGGTAGTGTCTGCATCGGTAATGTAAATTGAAAGTTGTTTATGAACCGTATCTTGTTCATGCAGCGTATCGATCCTGAATTTGAACAAGGAGGTATCAGAAAACCGCTTAACCAAGACCACGCGCACCGAATCAAAGTAATCCTTTTTGCAATCATCCATGGCATTTTGCATGGCAATGTCGACATCAGCATCAAACTTAGTCTTAGTTACGCGATATGCATTAACCGACCAGTAAACTTGCAACGCCACAATACCTATAAGGGCAATTGTTATTAAAAAAAATAAGGTTTTAAGTTTTCTTTTCATGATGATTACTGATCAATAGTCAAATTTAGTAGCGCCAAGCATTTGCAGTTAATCTGTTAACATACATTAACACACAATAACGCATATTAAGAATTGCCATGAATTTGTTACCTAAAATTTGCGCAGTTTTCGGAGCAAAAGGCAAAACAATCAGCCATATCGGCGGTTTATGTTCTGTAATTCAGCTTAAAACACATTTAATAATTCTAAAATTCATCACTTATGAAAAGGAAAATTTTCAGTTTAGCAATAATGGCAGCTTTCGTAGGCTCAATGGCTATGGGCTGTAGCTCAGCAAAAAAAGCAGGCGGTTCTGACAGCACCGGCAGCGATTCAGGTAAAATGAAAGCGCCAATGGATACACCATCAAATGGTGGCGTTGATACTTCAAAAGCCAAAGTTGATACTACTAAAAAAGATACGGTTAAAAAACCATAATCTTTTGTGTTAATGCTTAAAAGCCGGTATGCATTATTGTGTACCGGCTTTTTTGTTGCAGATCTTTTCCTTATTTAGACTAAGTATAATTTAATCCGATAATTAACATTATGTTAAGTAGTATTATGAAAAAGAAAGGGATGCTTAGTCCCTCTCTTTAAATATTGTTTATTTTCCTGGTAACGCCTCTATCTTCTTTTGGGTGGCATTAGCGTCAGCCATATCCTTTTTGATCAGATAAAAATTCTTTAGGTTGGTCAATGCTTCCGGCGAATTCGGATTTAATTCAACAGCCTTTAAAACTGCCGGTTTAGCTGCATCGGCCATTGTTTGCACTTTGGCCATCGCTGCATCATATTGTTTCTGTGCACTGGTTGGTAACTGGTTTGCTGAATTAAACAGATCGGTTACCGGTTTCATCGATACATATGATAATGTGATCGCCGCTGAACCGTAATTTGGATCAATTGCCATGGCTTTCTGCAATTCGGCAGCAGCTTTATTGCAATTATCAACCACCTGTGCCTCCAGCGCATCTTTATCAGCCTGGGTTTTTCCTTTTTTCTCTCTAGCATACAGGTTATCTGCTATTTCAGAATAAGTAATAGCTAAATAATAATGTAATTCTTTCCTGTTAGGCTCCGCCGTGATGGCTGATTGTATAGTAGTGATCAATTCATCAGTTTTACCCGATTGTAAGCCGATAACGATTGCTTTGTCCCTAAGCGCACCATTGGCCGGAAATTTTTGCATGCCTTCCATAACCGTTTTATATGCATCAGTAGTATCTTTCGCAGTAAGATAAAGGGCTGTAAGATTACTGTAAGCCTCCGGTTTATTATTGTACACAGGCGCCGCTACCAATTCCTTATAATTAGTAATTGCTATTTGGTTATATTTTGGGTCGGTAACACCCGCCTGTCCTGCTGATAAGCCAACAACGTATGCTGCAAGCGTATCGCCAGGTGCACGGTATTGTTTAAATGCAGAGAATGAATTGTAAGCATCTACATATTTTTTGGCAGAAAAGTTTAACCTGCCCTGGTCAAACGAATATTGTGCTAAAAAGCTGTAGCCTTCGTCAATGGTTTTCTTGTACTCGTTTTTTACCGAGTCCATTGATTTTGCTTTCGCTAAAGCTTCTGTAGCAGTTTTCAAATTCGCAGGTTGCGATGTTTTTTGAGTTGTGTCTATCGCCAAAGCAGCATAGATCACACCTTTTAGTGCGTAGGTTTGTGTTAAATTGCCCGTTTTTTCATTGGCCGAAGCTTTATCGATAGATGTTTTTGCATCAGTAAGATCGGTTACAGCCTGGCTCATTGTTAATTTATTTAACCGGGCAATATCGTAGCTTTTAAATTTATCATCGGCATTCTCAAGCTCTCTTTTTTGCGCAAACGCAGCAATAGTTACCAGGCTTAATATACCTGTTATCAGAAATTTAATTTTCATTTTAATTATTGATTGGTTAACTGTTTTAATTTATCATTTACATTCATTAGCCCACTATTGTTTTTTGTAACTGAATAAGCAAGCTGTAATGCTTTTAAGCCTTTTAATTCATTAGGGGATATTTCGTCAGCCTTTTCAAGGTACGTTACGGCCTTATTTATGTGGGCGCCACTCTCCTTTTCCGATTTCACCATGCCCATTTTCAGGTACAATAACCCGAGATTGAGTACCGGCTCATAAGCAGAACTATTCAGATCGATAGCTTTTAAATACAACTTTTCTGCTTTATCGTACTGGTTTAAATGGTCGTAACAGTTAGCTGCCACAAATGCAATGTCGGGGTTATTGGGGTAATTTTCAAGCAGTTGCGACAGTAATGGAGACAAAGCTATGTAATTTTGCTGATTATTATAAATATTTGCCAGGTTTAACAGCAAAAATCTGTCAGAAGGGAAATGGTTATGGCCCCTTTGCAGTAATGCTAAAGCCCTGGTTGTGTCCCCCATCGATTTGTAGATGTTTGCCGTATTCTCCACATACTCAGCTCTTGAAGTATCTGTGCCGATGGCATCGCTGTAATAATTAGCGGCATCCTGCAGGTTTCCAAGCTTATTATTACAATAAGCAAGGTAAAAGTTGATCTGCTTATACTTTGGGGCATAACGCTGCGCTTTCAAAAATGCCTGTTTGCCATTGGTAAAGTCGGAAATCGACAGGTACCTAAAACCATCGCGCATATAAATATTTGCCAGGCAATGGTTTACATAATCTAACTGATCGGCATAGCGGATACTTTTCTTATTAGCGTTTAATTTATCGATCAGCTGCGCAGTTTTGGGAACGAAGTCCGCCGGCATTTTAAGCGTGTTGTTTGAATCCACATAGGCAATGGATGTATAAACTACAACTTTATAAACGCTTTTGGTAAGATCGGCCGAGTCGGCTTTGGTGGTGATAAGGCTGTCGATAGACTTTTTCGCAGCAGAAAGGAATTTGAGATCCTTTTTTTGTTTATACCGTGCCAGGTTATTTACCACAGGCTTAAACACTTCCGACTGGCAGAAGGCTAAGCTTGTGGTAAATGTGAGCAATAATAAAACCGGTATTAGCTTACGGTTTTGCATAAAATTTATTATTCAGTTGGTTCGTCAGCTGCAGGTTCTGCACCGTTTTCGAGGTTTTCTGCTGAATTTTCAGTTCCCTCAACGATCTCATCCTCCTCTTCATGCTCAATTTTAGCAACTGATGCTATTTCGTCATTTCCTTTTAGTGTTATCAGCCTCACGCCTTGTGTAGCACGGCCCATAGTCCGTAATTCACTCATCGCGATCCTGATAATAATGCCCGATTTGTTAATGATCATCAGGTCTTCATCATCTGTAACACCTTTTATGGCAACAAGTTTTCCGGTTTTTTCAGTTATGTTAAGTGTTTTAACACCTTTGCCGCCTCTGTTAGTAACGCGGTAATCATCAATATCAGTACGTTTACCGTAACCTTTTTCTGATACTACCAAAACTGTAGTCTCCGGATTATCGATACTGATCATACCCACAACCTCATCTGTATCATTGTCAAGCGAGATACCGCGTACCCCGGTAGCAGTACGGCCCATCGGCCTTACTGTTGCCTCGTTGAAGCGGATAGCCCTGCCCGATTTCAGCGCCATAACGATCTCGCTGGTGCCGCTGGTCAGGTTTGCTTCAAGTAATGAATCGCCTTCGTTAATATTAATGGCGTTAATACCATTCGAACGCGGACGTGAATAAGCCTCGAGCGAAGTTTTCTTAATGGTGCCCTTGCGGGTACACATAATAATGTAGTTATTTTCGAGGTATTCTTTATCTTTCAGGCTAAGCAGCTTGATAAATGCCTTGATATTTTCCTCTTTCGGGATATTGATGATATTCTGAATGGCGCGACCTTTTGAAGTACGCGTTCCTTCCGGAATTTCGAATACCCTGAGCCAGAAACATTGGCCTGTTTCTGTGAAGAATAACATATAATTGTGGTTGGTTGCCACAAATAAGTGTTCGATAAAGTCAGCATCGCGGCTATTGCTGCCGAGGGAGCCTTTGCCTCCTCTGCCCTGCCTGCGGTATTCGGTAAGCGGCGTACGCTTGATATAACCCTCATGCGAAATGGTGATCACTACAGATTCATCTTCAATGAAGTCTTCAGTATTCATCTCAGCAGATGAGTAAACGATTTCCGTTTTGCGTTCGTCGCCGTATTTATCTTTTATTTCGGTAAGCTCGTCTTTGATGATCTGCATACGCAAACCTTCGTCGGCCAGTACAGTATTCAGATGATCAATCAGCTTCATCAGCTCGTCAAATTCAGCCTTGATCTTGTCACGCTCCAATCCAGTTAGACGACGCAGTGTCATATCGAGTATTGCGCGGGCCTGTATATCGCTCAGGTTAAACTGCGCCATCAAACCTTCGCGTGCTTCTTCAGGTGTTGAGGAAGCGCGGATGAGTTTAATTACCTCGTCCAGATGATCGAGTGCGATCAGTAAACCTTCCAGTATATGCGCACGTTTCTGTGCTTCGGCCAGCTCAAATTTTGCACGGCGGATCACTACCTCATGCCTGTGCTCAACAAAATGATGGATCAGATCCCTCAGGTTCAGCATCATCGGGCGGCCATGCACCAACGCGATATTATTTACGCTAAATGATGTTTGTAACTGCGTGTATTTGAACAGGTTATTTAATACGATAGCGGCGTTGGCATCACGTTTTATTTCGTAAATAACACGGATACCTTCGCGGTTGGATTCGTCACGGATAGCCGAAATGCCTTCCAGCTTCTTTTCGTTCACCAATTCGGCGGTACGCTCTATCATAGTGGCCTTGTTCACCTGGTAAGGCACTTCAGTTACTATAATCCGCTCGCGATCACCGTTATAAGTTTCTATCTCAGCCCTTGCACGCAGCACTACCCTGCCGCGGCCTGTTTCCAGCGCTTCGCGCGGGCCTTCCACGCCATATATAATACCCCCTGTAGGGAAATCCGGGCCTTTAACATGCTGCATCAGCTCGCTCACCTCAATATCGCGATTATCGATATAGGCCATCGTAGCATCTATTACCTCAGAAAGGTTGTGCGGCGCCATATTAGTCGCCATACCTACCGCGATACCCGATGCACCATTTACCAGCAGGTTCGGGAACTTTGCAGGCAGTACGGTCGGTTCTTCCAGTGTATCATCAAAATTCAGCTGGAAGTCGATGGTGTCTTTATTGATATCGGCCAGCATTTCTTCGGCCAACTTTTGCAGTCTTGCTTCGGTATAACGCATTGCCGCAGGGTTGTCACCGTCGATAGTGCCAAAGTTACCCTGGCCTTCCACCAACGGGTACCGCAGGCTGAAATCCTGCGCCATACGCACCATCGTATCATATACAGATGAGTCGCCGTGCGGGTGATATTTACCCATCACCTCACCTACTATACGTGCTGATTTTTTTGTGGGCTTGTTATTGTTCAAACCAAGATCGAGCATACCAAAAAGTACACGCCTGTGCACCGGTTTTAAGCCGTCGCGCACATCGGGCAATGCCCTGGATACGATAACCGACATCGAGTAATCGATGTAAGCTGATCGCATTTGCTCGTCAATGTTAATGGGGATGATTTTGTCTTCGCTATGTGGATTTCCGTTTCCTGTCTCGTCAGCCATTTTTAGAGTTTATGTACTAAGATCTTCTAAGTAAGATGTATAAAAAATATCGTTTTTAAGCGACCTGCGAAGTTAAGAAATTATAACGTTTTCGCACATTTTTTTACCAACATTCTGCTTTAAAATGACATTTTTAGCAGGCAAAAAGCACATAAATGTGTATAACTTATTAAACGCCAATTTGCTACCCACCAATCACCCCTACAGGGTGAGGAAGTTAAATTGTTACCCACTAAGATTTGATAAAAAATGAGGCGTATTGTTTTCTTTGAAACGCGACTTAATTATTCCCGACAATAATTATTTTACCTTTTTCCAGTAATCAATTGTAGTTGCGCCGCCGGGTAAAATGCCGGTCAGGATGAGCGTATCGTTACTGATGGTGTAGTGGTAATGGATGGTTATATTCAGCAGTTTTGAGGGGATGCCAGACCATGTTTCAGTCTCCAGGCAAGTGTCGTTTATCAGCTTGTAAACGCCGGTCTCGTATTTTTGCGGAAGCGAGTCTTTTTCGTTGAAATAAGCAGTGTAGTCCGTATCAGTATATTTCCTCTGCTGTATAATATCATCAGTTGCTTCTTCTTTTTTGCCGTTCAGGATATCACCGGCATATTGCCAGGTACCTTCCAGGGATTTATCATTTGAGGCCTGTGTTTGTGAAATAGTTGTGGGATAACACACCCCTGCAGCCGCATAGTCTGCGCGCCCCCTCTTGAGAGGGGAACTTTTGAAGTTCCGATCAGATGGTTTTGAGTAAAAAGAAGATAAGATTATTACTGACAGCCCCAATACGGGCCCTATTATTTTGCGCATATTTATTATACCCAGTTGATACCTTTTTTTAGTAAAGATAACGTTTTTTCTTCCTCACTGCCTGGCTGCGGCTGGAAATTATAGAGCCATTTTGCCGTTGGCGGCAGGCTCATTAGTATGGATTCGATGCGGCCGTTTGTCTCCAGCCCGAATTTTGTACCGGCATCGTATACCAGGTTAAACTCCACATAACGGCTGCGGCGCTGGTATTGCCATTGCTGCTGTTCTTCGGTAAATGGTTTATCCCGGTTACGGCTGATCAGCTCTGTATAAGTTGGGATGAAAGACCGGCCCAGCGCTTTCGAGAATTCGAAAATGGTATCCCAGTTAACACCGCTGTTTGCAGTAAGGCGGTCGTAAAAGATGCCTCCTATCCCTCGTGTTTCATCGCGGTGTTTAATGTAGAAATAATCATCGGCCCATTGCTTAAAGCGGTGATAAAAATCATGATTGAACTTGTCGCAAACGTCTTTTAATTGCTGGTGGAAAAACCGGGCGTCATCATCAATAATGTAATGCGGTGTAAGGTCAATGCCGCCACCAAACCAGCGGATCGGCTGACTGCCGTCTATCGCGGTTGAAGGCATCTCAAAATACCTGATGTTCATGTGGATAATGGGCACCATCGGGTGATTGGGATGAATAACGATGGATACGCCTGTCGCGAAAAAATCATCATTCTCCACATTCAGCGCTTTTTTTATGGATTGCGGTAATTCGCCATAAACGGCAGAGAAGTTAACCCCTCCCTTTTCAATAATATTCCCGTTCTGGATGATCCGCGTGCGACCGCCGCCGCCGCCTTCCCGCTCCCATTTCTCTTCCTCAAACTTTGCCTTTCCGTCGGCCTGTTCCAGCGCGGCGCAAATTTCGTCCTGTATCTGCTGGTATTCGGCAGCAACCTGCTCTTTGGTGAGTGGCTTATCTATCGGTTCGATCATCATTATCCGTTTAACCTGTGGGCAAAATTAGCATTAATTAATGATTTGTGGTTAGTGACCGGTGATTAGTGATTAGGCCATAATTATTGAATCTATTATTCTGTTGACCACAAACGAGGACGAATGATTGAAGTGAACAGAACGAATGTATCGAGAAATTTTACTACAGCGTTTTTACTAATATAAATATACCCATAAAGACAATGAAAAAACCTGTTATTAATAAACTGCCTTGATATCCAAATTGATCTTTCCCCTTATTTTTGAACCATTTTATTTGAGTTATAACTATCAAAATACCAATAAAGATCATTACTGCTCCAAGTATAATAATAGGTATGTCCATTGTATTATCAATTTAAGGTATATGTCTTCCATTTTGGAAATATGCAACTAAAGCTTCGCTCACCTTCGAATGTCTCAAGATGGACATCTATCTGTTCGATTTATGCTATTTTTCCTAATCTCTAATCACTGATCTCTAATCTCTAAACCCTACTCCTCCAAATAATTCAAATCCGTATGAAAACTTTCCTTTAGCTGGCTTAATGCAAACATGGCAATAAGCGTTAATATGGCCATAATAATGTAAGCAGCGGTAAGCATACTATATTTGGTTGACAGCGCCAGGAAGGCCGCATTGATAGGTATCAGCGAAGCCCTTACAAAGTTGGGCACCGTAGTAGTAACCGTTGCGCGGATATTGGTTCCGAATTGCTCGGCTGGTATGGTAACAAATATTGGCCAGTAGCCCACGCCGAAGCCAAGGAAAAAGCTGATCCACACAAATTGCGAAGGCGTAATGCCCTGGGCGGTTAAATAAACCACTACGCTTGCGGCGGATATGATCAGGAAAACAAAAACCGTTAACCGCCTTGATCTGGTGAATTGCGATAGTAAACCAGCCGCCAAACCACCTGCCGAAATACCGAGGTAGCTGTAAAAAACGCCGTCGCCCGCCAGCAGCGGCACCTTTGCCCCCAACGCTTTGCCAAATTCGGGCGATAAGGTTACCAGTACCCCTATTACAAACCAATTGGCTGAGCCGACCAAAATACAGTACAGATATTTTTTAAAGCGGGTAAAATTGGTAAACAGCATTAAGAAATTTCCTTTCGAAACTTTATCGTGGTTTTCGATGCGTTTATACATCCCCGATTCATAAGTGCCTATTCGCAAAGCAAGCAATAGAATACCTAATCCGGCGCCTACATAGTAAGCCGCATGCCAATCCCAATGTTTGGCTACAAAATTTGCGGCTCCCGCACCGAATAGGCCAATCACTGAAACGATCATTGTACCGTATCCTCTCTTAGTCTGGCTCATGGTTTCAGCAACCAGGGTTATGCCAGCGCCTAATTCGCCTGCCAGGCCTATGCCTGCTATAAAACGAACAATGATATAGGCATCAACACTATGCACATAATATCCATTAGCAAAATTGGCTATGGAATACATCAGGATGGAACCGAAAAGTACTTTTATACGGCCCAGCTTATCACCAATAATGCCCCACAACAATCCGCCCAGCAGCAAACCGAACATTTGCCAGTTGATGATGGATATGCCCACGGCTTTAACATCGGCAGCCTTAACGCCAATGGCCAGGAGGCTTGGTGTGCGTACTATGGAAAAAACCAGCAGGTCGTATATATCTACAAAATAGCCGAGAGAAGCCACTAAAACTAAAAATACAACGTGGCGTGTAGGAGCTGGCAAATGGGTAGCAGTAGTCATAAATCAATAATTGGTAGGGCTAAAGTAATAAAATTATTGTTCCATAAAAAAAACCCCTGTGGTTTGCAGGGGCCTTTCTCTTCTCAAATTCAGAAAATGTTAGATTATGCTTTTTTTACGTTTACCGCTTGTAATCCTTTTCTGCCTTCTTCCACATCATAGGTAACGTTATCATTATCCTTAAGCGCATTTACCCCGCCTTGTACATCTTTAAAATGTACAAACAGATCTTTGCCCTCTTCAGTAATGATAAAACCGAAGCCCTTTTGTGTGTTAAACCATTTAACTTTTCCAGTTTTCATAATAATAAATAAGGTATTAAATAATTGATAAAAGATGATCGCTAAGCCAGGCTGAATATAATTGGTTTAAAATAATCAGAAAGGAATATGGAAATATCTCTTATTCAAATATATAAAATAATTAAAACCAAATAAAATTATTTATTATGAGGATTTTATGAATAAAAATAAGGCGAATAGCGGAATAGGCATTATTATTAAAAGATGATATAATTAATAATTGATACAACATCGCAACATGTTTCGTGATGCTATAATATATGCAAGTCATACACATTGTGAAGCCTGTATGTGAGGTATCGGTACAACTCCATTGGAACAGCATAGATGATATTAGGCGTTTATGCCTCAACAATATTTGCTATTCGTTGTTAAATACTCCAAAAAGCCTTATTGGCCCATTTGTTTATGACGCGACATACCTATAATACCGGCATAATTGGCAATTGCGCATTTATTGCCCATATCTGCCAAAACACCAACGTTGAGTGGCTTTGCTGGCCGCGATTCGACAGCACATTCATTTTCGGCGGCATGCTGGATAAAAAGAAAGGCGGCGAATTTTCTATTCTGCCTGATAAAAAATATACTTCGCACCAATATTATCTCGAGAATACCAATGTTTTAATCACAGAGATCACCCTTGAGGATAATACCCGTTACCGCGTAACGGATTTTGCGCCGCGTTTCAATGTGCATCAACGGTTCTATAAGCCGCTGATGCTGGTGCGTAAGATAGAAGCCATCGATGGTTCGCCGCGTGTTGTGGTGAAATGTGAGCCGGTATCTGAATACGGTAAAGTAAAATTGCACGTGAACCGTGGCAGTAACCACATCCAGTTTTTAGGTGGTGACGAAGCAATACGCTTAACGACCAATATCCCGGTAAGCTATGTTTTTGATGAGCAGGCATTTGTATTGAATGAGCCCAAATATCTCGTTTTAACTTATGGTGAGCCGCTCGAAGCACCCCTGGAAAGCACTGCGGAACGTTTCCTGCGCGAAACCGTTCAGTATTGGCGTACCTGGATCAAGCATTCGTCCATTGCCGGCTTCTATCAGCCATATGTGATCCGCTCGGCCCTGGCTTTAAAGATCCACCAGTACGAGGATACCGGGGCGATCATAGCGGCGAGCACTACCAGTTTGCCTGAGTCGCCGGGCAGCGGGCGTAACTGGGATTACCGTTATTGCTGGCTGCGCGATACCTATTATGTGATCACATCGCTTAACCACATCGGCCATTTTGAGGAAATGGAGAAATATTTTAACTATGTGACTGACATCTCGTTTGCCGAGGACAAACGCTATCAGCCGCTCTATGGTATCACCGGGAAAAAGATGCTTACGGAAGAAATACTCACCGATTTGGAGGGCTACATGGGTAACCAGCCTGTGCGCATTGGTAACCAGGCTTATGAGCATATCCAGAATGATATTTACGGGCAAGTACTGATATCGATGCTGCCTTTGTATACCGATCACCGCTTTATTTTTTCCGAAAGAAAGGATTCTGCCCGATGGATAGCATTATTACTTGGTAAGATCGAGGCGACGATTGACGAAAAGGATGCAGGGATATGGGAATTCAGGAATATGGCGAACATTCACTGTTATACTAACCTGTTCCAATGGGCTGGTGCGAATGCCGCTGAGAAAATGGCCCGCACCATTGAAGATAAAGCGTTGATCAAAAAAGCGGTCTCGCTAAAAAACAAGGCCGCCAAACATATCGAAAGTTGTTACGACCCTAAACGCAAAGTCTACACCAATGCCGCCAAGGGCGACGCGCTTGATGCCAGCACGCTGCAGCTGATCATGATGAACTATCTCGATCCGGCATCGGAACGGGCACGAGATCACCTGGCTGCGGTAGAGAAAGAACTGAAAGGCTCCAATGGACTATTTTACAGGTATTTATACAAGGATGACTTCGGCAAGCCTAAAACTACATTCCTCATCTGTGCTTTCTGGTATGTAGAGGCGCTGGCTGCCGTGGGCAGGATTGACGATGCGATAAAGGAGTTTGAAAGCCTGCTGCAATTCAGTAATCACCTGCTGCTTTTTAGCGAGGATGTGGATGAGAACGATGGCAGCCAATGGGGCAATTTCCCACAGGCGTATAGCCATGTGGGATTGATGAATGCGGCCTATCGCATTGCAATGAAACTGGATAGGCCGATCTTTTTATAGTTGGGATTACACCGATTATTATTTATGATTACACCGATTTTATGGGGTGATTGCACCGATTAATTTTGTAAAAACTCGAGGATGATCTGTGCCGTTGCTTCGGGTGCTTTGCTCCCGGGCTTTGCTATGTACACCTCTCCTATGCATTGGCCGTGGAAACCGGGGAATACCGCTAAATGCGCATTGGGTATCAGCCGGGATAGTTCTGTGGTGTGCTCGACGGTCATTACGTCTTTGTCGTTCACCATGATCAATGCTTCGGATTTTATGGAACGGATGGTTTCATAGGGGATATCCTTAAAAACAACCATTCGTTGCATATCTTTTTCAAACATATTTTGCAGCAGGTTTTGATCCGGGGTAAGCTCTAAAAAGGCTTTGTGATACGGGGCAGGCATATTAGTGATAGTCGCGCCTTTAAAGCCTTCAAAAAAGCCATCTATAAAGCCTGAGCGTTTTGATGCGCCGGCGAGATTAATGATCTTGTTCACCAACTCCGGGTGACGGATAGCGATCTGCATCGTGGTTGTGCCGCCATTACTAAACCCGAAGATATTTGCCTTTTCAATACCAAGATACTTTAACAACGCAGCCACGTCGTCGGCATCCTGTTCAAATGTTTCGGGGGCGTTACGGTCGCTGGTTCGGCCGTGGGCTTGCAATTCTACGGCGATGAGTTTGCCATAATCCTTTAACAGCGGGATCAATACGCCAAAACTTGTTTGGATAGTTGAGCCGCCTCCGTGGAGCAGTACTAAAGGCGTTTCACCTTCACCGTAGATCTCGTAATACATTTGTATCCCGTTTATAGGGGCATGGCCGGATTTATTTGGCTTTTCCATAGTGTTATCTTTTTAGGTTCAACAGGTAATTGTTCAGCTTTATTACGTTTTCCTTCTGGCCCTTATCAGCGCCGTAGGTTTTCACCACTTTTATAAATTCTTCATTCGAGTCGAACAGCATGTGCCAGTGTAAGTATGTTTTATCTCCCTGTTCTTCAAAAGTTATGGTGGCCAGTATGTGCGGATAGGAAGTATGCTCGTAAACGATCTTTTTAAAAGGGATCACTTCCCTGAAAACACTCACGTTATCAAAATCTGTTCCGTCGGGGCCGTGTAATACCAGTAACCAGTCGCCGCCGGGCTGCAGGTCCATTTTTGAAATGGTACAGGTGAAACCTTCGGGCCCCCACCAATTGCAAATGTGAGCGGGGTTTGACCATGCCTCCCAAACCAAATCTACCGGGGCATCGAGTGTTCTTGAAACGATCAATTCCCGGTCGTGTGTGTTGCTTTTATTGTTTTCCATGTCGTTCTTGTTTAAGTTTTTCCAGGTATTTTTCCAATGCATCCAATTTGTTTTCCCAATGCTGGCGATATTGATCCACCCATACTGATACTTCGCTCAGCTTATCTAATTGAGCTTCGCATATCCTGTCCCTCCCCTTTTGCTTCATAGTGATCAGGCCGCAATCGAGCAAGATCTTCAGGTGCAGGGATATCGCCTGCCGGGTTACATCAAATTTCTCGGCAATGGCATTTACATTCTGGGGCTGTTCAGCTATCATGCTGATGATGGCCCTCCTGTTCGGATCGGCTATCGCCTGGTATACGTCTCGTCGTGCTTTCATCGATATGCAAGTATATGCTTGCAAATATAAATGCAAGTATTTACTTGCGCAAATGTTTTTTGAAAAAAATATTAAATATGTCATTTCGAACCTGAATGGCGCAGGACTGTGCGGCTTGGGCAGGTGAGAAATCTTCTGCGCCATGCAATTAGCTATCTTTCAGCCGCATAAGATTTCTCTTCGCCCCTGGCGCTCATTGCCGACGCTCTGCTCATCGAAATAACACCCTTTATTAAACCCTCCCACTGCAAACAATACACTGTGTACGTTGTAGTTTTTAGAAAACTACAACTATGAAAAAGTTAATAATAGCTGCCTGCCTTTTAGGTACTTTGGCATTTGCGGCATGTAAAGGAAATCCGGGTACGTCATCAGGCGATTCGACAGGTACCGGAGCCGGCGGGGCAAGGGTTCCGGGGAAATCGGATAGCGATACTACGCACAAAGGTTCGGTGACCGGTTCGCCGAGTATCGATACAGGTAAGAAGCTGGATACGATCAAACCCAAATAACATCCAGGTTTTGTCATCCATCACATTAATGTATAGGCCGGTTACTTTACCGGCTTTTTTATTGCAACAATATTACAATAAATGAAAATAAATTAACTGTAAGTAATATTTCGGAATGGTTCTTGTATTATTCATTGCACACTATGTTAAACACCTAAAATAGTCTATTATGAAAAAGATAAGAATAGTAGCAGCAACCCTGATCGCCACATGTGCATTTGGGTTTGCAATGGCAAATACCGGTGTTGCCGGAAAAGAGAGAACCGCAAAAGTAGTTATGGTAAGGGATACCGTGCCGTCGCCAAATCCAACGCCGACACCAAAACCAACCCCTACTCCTATGCCAAATCCGAGTCCAAGTCCGACACCAACACCGTCGCCAAGTCCAACACCGACGCCAACACCGTCGCCGACCCCTACTCCGTCACCAACGCCAAGTCCGTCGCCAACACCGACTCCGCCATCACCAACACCGGCGCCTACTCCGCCTTCACCGACAGCGCCGCCGGCTTCACACTAATTTGATACCGTAAAATACGGTCAACATACAAAGGGCAGCTATTAAGCTGCCCTTTTTTGTTATACGGTAATCTTCTGTTCGTATTTATCTTTTACGTACTGGTTGATATAAGTAGTGAGTCCCTGCCCCGCTTTAGCCAGGCTTTGCATTTTTTTGATTGCCGGCAAGCCAGCGCTTTTTATCGTATACAGGTAAATTGAACCATCCCGGAATTGAACCACAATACCATTGTCGCCTGTTTCATAAGCAATAACACCGGTATCACGATCTGAATTTTTGTATGGTTGCATAATACCAGCACTGCAAAACTGCTGCCATTTTAAAAACTGTTGTCTGCTGTGATATTATTATTGATATCAGTTATTACGCTTTGTACCACGCTATTTAATGCATTAAGACATTTTTGAAAGTCCGCCTTTTTCATAACACCGCCCGTACCTAAGGTCAACGACTTTGAGTTGATAAGCGATTGCATCATATCGTCAATCGGTGTATGGACGGTGTTATCTATCACATCCTCTATGTTATAAATACGTATCCTGTATTTATTGTCTTTACAATCTATCTGTATTGTAAAACTAAAATTGTACGTATAATATTCGGTTTGCCAAAGAACTTTATAAGTCCCCCCGATATAAGAATTTGCCCTGCCTACAACCCGCGATATAGCGGGGTCTTGCAGTGTAAGTTGGGTATTTAGTACATACGGATGGGTTTCTGCCAACCAAAGTGCTGCATTACTATAAAGCAAGTTTTGAGTATTGCTTGGGGCATCAAACACCCTTTCATACACAACGGTATTATTAATAAAAGGAACGTGTAAACCAACGGTGTCTTTTTGGGCGAATACGCTTTTTGCAAATAACATAAACGCAATGATCATGAGCTTTTTCATAGTAATAAGTAATAAGTTGAATAATATTTA
>JABDAU010000068.1 GCA_013289045.1 Bacteroidota bacterium
AAATGTCGGCCTCGTTTCCGCTTACCACCGCACGGGCAACATCAAGCAGGTCATTGGTAAGATGAAACTGTACACCTGCACTATCAATGTAGCGCAAAGCCTTATTGTAGAACATAATGGCACTGTCGCGCTCGTCTATTTTGCTATAGCTTAAACCTGTGTTGCTCAATAATTCCTGCCTGCGGTAAAAAGAGCGAAAATTCCATTCGCAGGTATTGGTTTGCGCCGAGCTTTGCCTGAAGTATGCAGCCGCAAGTCGGTAATGCTCCTGCTTATACATGATCATGCCCATGCGATAGGTGTAATCGCCAAGTATACAATCGTTCAGGCTGTTACTGCTTGCAATTTTGCCCTGGTAATAATATTGGTATGCTTCAGAATACTTGTCCTCGTCAAAAAGCAAGTCGCCTTTATAAAAACAGGCCTTACCGTATTCTGCCGGAAATTTCTGCTGTGCGCTTCGTGCACTGACCGGGTAGAGCATACTATCGGCATACAGCATAGCTTTAGCCTTATCATTTTTTTTGTGAAAGAAATAATTATAATGAAGCTCGTAGCTGTTGAATTTCTGTAGAGGCGTAAGAAATTTATACCGGGACGTAACCGAATCGAGATAGTGGATCGCTTTGGGCGGATCGCCGCCGTCAAACATGCGGTTTGCGGTGTCTATTACTTTGTTGTAACCCTGTTCTGCTTCCTGGTTTGAGGTATCGGCGCAGGAATAAATAAACAGCATAAGGGCAAAAACTGCCACGTGCAGGAACGTTGCTTTCAGGGTGTTCCGCACACTATTGCTGTTTAACGGACAAAGCATTAGTTCGGGTAAATGAATAGTTTAAATAATCGCTTAAGCTAATACAAATTTTCGTATTAAGCGAATAAACATTTTAAGAATGTTTTGGAGGAAAAGCTATCTAAATTAAACTATTGGCAAAGCAGCTGAATTAAAATGCAGAAGACGGTCAAAAAAGAGTTTAACCTTATCAATAAGGTTCAGATGGATGCTTTGATTTGGAATGGTAGGTTCCTCCGGAGGGGTATTGTCGGTAGTTTTACCCTCCATTTCTTCCAATATGGTAAGCCTGATATCGGGTACGCGGTTAACAATTTCATCCAGCTCGGTAAGGTCGCGGAAGGTGGCTTCGCCGGATTTTTGTTTTTGTATCAATACCTCGAAGCGCTCCTGCGAAAGCGTTTTCCTGATTAGTTGTTTGCCACCTTTCATCTGATGAATTAATTGTCTGCTTAGCATAAGCTCAAAATAAATGCCATGTTTTTATTTATTTAAAAATCAAATACTTAACATAAGTACGAGTAAAATAGCTGCATCGTTATGATGCACTGAAATGTCCGGATGCGTACGATGCATTGGCACTATCTTGGCCGCATATGCAGTCCCAGCCATACATTAAACACGCCCATTATAATAAATGCTATACCCGTAAAAATGATAATTGTTAAAGCGCCGAATACTGCGTTGAATATAATAAAAAGGCCAAATAGGGCAGTTATAACGCCTCCCAATATCAACGGCCACGATCTTCCGCGGAAATGAGAGTAACTAAGTAACGATATACCACGGAAAAGGAAATAGAAACCTACTATCACCCTCAAAACATCGGCGCCGGCGATAATATGCGTTATGAAAACAATACCTAAAATGATATCCACCACTCCCAGGAAAAGGTGCCACGCACGGCCGCTGCTGCTATGGTCGCCTACTACACGCAACAGTTCGCCAATCCCGGCAAGCAGGATGAATAAACCAAATAAAAAGCCAAGTGCGGCATAACCGCTTATCGGCTGGCAAAACATATATATGCCAAGCAGGATAAAGAGTATTCCCCTGATAAGGATTACCCACCAGTAACGCAGGCTGCGGTCGAGTGATGTGATTTCCATGGTGATGATTTCTATAGGAAACCATAATTGTACCGTAAAGTTTTGTTCAGTATACCTGATTTATTCTTGAATGGAATAATAGATGTAACCGGAATGCCCTTCTGTGCGTAAAAGTTAAATGTTTAATTGATGGATAATCATTTTAAATAAGTTAGCTATACCTGTAACGATACATTGCCTTATGAAACAAACGCCAAAAACTACATTTATACCGATGCTTGCCATACCTAAAGGCACAATGGATATAGATTTTTATAAAAATGCTTTTGGCGCGGTTGAATGTAAACGCTGGATAAATGACGACGATAGTGTGCACGTTGCCGAGCTTACCATTGATGATATTAAATTCCACCTTCACGAAGAGAACCTGAGCGACTGGACATTCAGCCCGGTATCCTGCAATGGTGTTACCGCCATTATAGGGCTTATGGTTGATGATGTAGACAGCGTAATGAACCGCGCACTGGAAGCAGGCGCACGCCAGGTATCACCTGCGCAGGATTACGATTACGGCTACCGCCAGGGCGAAATTGCCGACCCATTTGGCCATCGCTGGCTGATTGAGACGGCTATTTAAGGTTATATGCATACATTTGGGTATGCATCTTTTTACGCCTTACTTTAAAAACTACTTATTACTTATTTCATTTTTGGCATGTGCCCCGTTGGCAAAAAGCCAGGAGATAGTTGGCCGCACCGAAATTTGCAAATGGCCGCAAAATAAAAACGGCGCGGTATCCATCACTTATGATGACGGATCGATCAACCAATTCCGATATGCATTGCCTATAATGGAGCAGTTGAAATTACCGGCCACGTTTTTTATCATCACAAGAGGCATTCCCGGCTCGCAATATCATGGCAGGTTTATAGGCAGGCCTGTGAAGGAGATCATTACTGAATCGGCAAGCATTCCCACTAATTCACAAAACTTTTTTGAACGATGCTCGGCAGCGGGGTATCTCGGGTTTAAGGGAACCATTGTTTACCATACCAAAGCCGCGGCGATGTATGACGAAGGCAATCACGCTGAAGCTTTTAAAGTAATGGATACGCTTTATCGCGACGTGCGCGAAGGCAAATTCAAACCCGGCTACCAACCCTGCGACGAGGTAATTCAGGAGAAAGGCTCGACATGGGATGATTTCAGGCGGGATGCCGCCAGGGGATATGAATTTGCCAGCCACTCGGTTACACATGCCAGTATGCCTGCGCTCGATTCGGCTAATATTATTTATGAGCTGGAAAAAAGCAAGGAGGAGATCAGGAATAAATTAGGCGCCCGCTATACTTTCTCAGCTGAAGTGCCATATGGCTTTGAGGATAACCGGGTGATGAAATATGCCTATAAAATTTATCCCGCGCTGCGCAACCGCATGCCCGAACCCTGGCTAAAAGAAATTGACCGCGCCGGTACACAAACACCCGGAAATACAGACAAAGATTATGTGCAATGGCAACGCGGCGCAACCACAAAAACGCCGCTGCCGATAATGAAAAGCTGGGTGGATACTGCCGCATCTCGTACCGATACATGGCTGGTATTGGTGATACATGGCGTAGATGGCATCGGTTATGAAGCGCTGCCGCATACTTTACTGCGCAGTTATTTCGAATACATCAAAAGTAACGAAGACAAATTATGGGTAGCCACTTTTGGTGATGTAACCAAGTATATGCGCGAACGGGAGTCGGAAAACCTAAGCAGCCAAACAGATGACAGGATAATACAGGTGAAACTTGTTAACACCCTAAATAGCGAATTGTATAACGTACCGCTCACCCTCAAGACCTACATACCTGCAGAATGGAAATTTGCTTTTGTTTACCAGGGGAAATATGCGCGCACTATAAAACCTTTAACCGATAAAAACGGCAGTTTTGTTATTTATAAGGCGCTTGTTAATGGCCGGGATATTATTATCACCCGGCGTTAAGCTTAGTTTTTTGTCACCAATATCCAATCTACCAGCAATTGCGCGTCGCCGTGTTTTATTTTATCCACGGTGCTTTGTGGCATGCCAAAATAGGGTGTGGTAACTTTGTTTACGCCATTTGGGTAGCCACCACCCAACGCAAAGTTAACAATGATAAACTTCGGATTATCATATGCCCAGCGGCCGTAATGCTCTATCATCGCTTTAGTAACAGTATAGGTCACTTGTCCGTCAACGCTAAAGATCAAACTGTCAGCCGTCCATTTAACGGAGTAAATGTGCCATTGGGTAACATCCGTCCCGGCAGGGAAATGATAGCGATAGGCAAGTGGCGTATTGCCAAAATAGCCCGGTCCATGTAATGCATGGCTTATCCATGATGAGTCACCCACGTTTTCCATCATGTCAATCTCGCCGCAGTCGGGCCATTTGCCTTCGCCAAGGGCCCAAAAGGCAGGCCATAATCCTGCACCGGCAGGCATTTTTATACGTGCGGTAGCAGTGCCATAAGTAAACTCGAACTTGCCGCGTGTGTTAATCCTCCCCGAAAGGAAATCGTATTTCTTTTGCCTGTTGCTAATATAGCCCGGATGATAAAGCGGCTTAATAGAAAGCATGCCACCAGCAATACTAATGGTACTTGCCGAATCCACATAGGCCTGCTGCTCATTGTTTACTGTATTGCCCGTAACTTCCACGTTCCATACTGCGCGGTTGAGTGCGGGGTTGTTAAAATTTTCATATAAAAGCGTATCACCTTTTTTCTGTGCGAAAAGGGTAGCTGACAAGCAAAGCAGGGCTAGAGTAAGCAAGGATTTCATAGGAATTATTGATCGGTTAGGCAAAGCTAAAAATTTAGCACAAAATATTACCGGTTTAATTTATTCTGCTGTTCTATGTAATCCATCGCTTCCTGGAAGGTAGCTACCCAGATCTCTTTTTTATGCTGTTTGAGATAAGAAACAAGTTGCCGGTGCGCCTCCGCTGATACGGTTATATAATCCCCGCCAATGCCGTGGAACATAAAGATGCCCATACCACCTTTTCGCACCGTGTTTTTTACAAAAGCGATGAGTTGCTCGCCGGTATTATTTCCTTCCAATCCGTATGATGGCACCAGTAAAGGATCGAGATGTTTGAAATCCGTTACCACGGCATCCGTATCGCCGCCAACACGGGCATATTTTATCAGGTTGGATAATTTAAGCGAATCCACGTAATCTTTACCATTGCCAACTGTAGTTTCTGTACAGGGATAGGCATAGGTGCGATAAAATTTGCCATCCACCGCGTAGAGAAAATGGTTCATGTCTTCTATCTCACCCAAAATACCGTGAACAGTGTATGAGGCTGATGAAACAGGGTTATCATCAACAACACCGCATGGGTGGAATATAGTATGATTCCCCAGTTCAAATCCTTTTTTTGCCGCCTTGCGCCAGCGCGGGATGGTTACGCTGTTGATATCGCCCGTCAGGAAAAAGGTTGCTTTTAATCCTGCCGCTTCCAGCTGAGGGATGGCGTTATTGAGTTGGGATTCGAGCGCGTCATCATAAGTAAGCACTATCAAAGCCTTTTGATGCTTTGGCCATTGCATTTTATGCTGGGCCTGTGCAGCGAAGCTGAGCAGCAGTAAAAATAGCAGCGATCTTTTCATTAAGGCAAGTGTTGGCGATCCGAAAGCAAGATTAATTCTTTTCCCCGGATTTTTCCAAACAATATGAATTCAGCGGATATTATTTTGATAATAATTGAATAATATCAAGAGTGGGGCAGGGGAATGATGCAGCCAGAATACGAAGCATTGTGAAGAAAAAAAAGCTGGTGGCGATTGATCGCCACCAGCTCGGATATGTTCGAACGTGTAGATTAGCTTCTACCAGAACAGTGAATATAAAGCGACCAGGATACCGCATATTATTAAAGAGCCTGCTATAAAGCCTTTAGACACGCGGAACATTGATGTATCTACTTCCAGGCCATTAGTACGTTCGCCTTTTGCATTTTCTATCATTGATATGATATACATGCCTACAAGACAAATGATGAATACGAAGCCCATACGATCAAGGAATGGTATTTCATATGCTTTTGTTGCACCGTTCAGGGAGTAGAAACCAAACGGCTTCAGAAATGAAAGGTCTGCAAAACGCGGCAATACCTTGAAAAACAGGGAGAAAATAAAGCCACCAATGGTAGCAAAAAGTGCAGCGTTTGAAGTTGCTTTTTTCCAAAAGAATCCAAGTATGAACATAGCAAATATGCCCGGCGATACAAAGCCGGTGTACTCTTGAATGTATTGGAAACCCTGCTTCCCTTCACCCATCAATGCATCACCTATTATAAAGGATAATAAAACACCAAGCGCCATCGCTACAAGCACGGTCACTTTACCTAACTGAACCAGCTGTTTGTCGCCGGCGTTTGGTTTGATGGCTTTTTTATAAATATCGAGCGTAAAAATAGTAGCGATGCTGTTTGCCTTGCCGGCAAGAGATGCAACAATAGCTGCTGTAAGCGCTGCAAATGATAAGCCTTTTAAGCCGGTAGGCAATAGTGTTATAAGTGATGGATATGCTTTATTGGGGTCAAGCACGCCTTTTGAGGTTACCATTTCATGATGGAACAGGCCTTTTTGATACAATAGATAAACGGCGATACCCGGTAATACTACTATCACCGGCATCAACAATTTTAAAAATGCAGCAAACAGGATACCGCTGCGGGCAGTTTTAAGATCGGCGCCCAAAGCTCTTTGCGTAATGTACTGGTTACAGCCCCAATAGTTGAGGTTGGTGATCCACATACCGCCGATCAGTACAGATAAACCGGGAAGATCGACATAATTAGGGTTGTCTTTTTTAAAGATCATATGAAAATGATCATTCGCTTCCTTGTGTAATATAGAAAGACCATTCAGCATTCCCGGATTTCCCGACAAAGTGCTTATCTTCTCAAGCGCCAGGTATGTTGCCACTAATCCGCCCAATATCAACACAAATACCTGTATAACATCGGTGTAGCCAATAACCTTCATCCCGCCAAGGGTGATGATCACGGCAAAAATAGCAAGGAACCCTATACAAAGATTGATGCTGAAGCCTGATATATTGCTCAATGCCAATGCACCTAAATAGAGGATTGACATCAGGTTTACCACTATGTAAAGCAGCAGCCAGAAAATAGCCATCACCATGGCTACCGTACCATTATACCGCTGATTAAGGAACTGCGGCATGGTAAATATCTTATTTTTAAGATATACCGGTATAAAAAATACAGCCACAATAATGAGTGTTGCTGCCGCCATCCATTCGTAAGTGGAAATAGCCAGTCCTTCTCGGAAAGCGGAGCCACCTGTGCCGATGAATTGCTCGGAAGAAATGTTTGATGCGATAAGCGATGCGCCAATTGCCCACCAGGTTAACGAACCTTCAGCCAGGAAATAATCCGTGGTGCCCGAACTTGTTTTCGCTTTTCTTTTTTTGAAATAGACCCACAGACCGTAGGAGGCAACTACTACAAAGTAGATAAGAAACACAATATAGTCGCGCGTAGTTAATGAACTCATATAATTTATTTGGTTTAATCAGTCCGGTAAGATAAAACGTATTTTTGACAGTTACAATCTTATTTTAAAAATTAATCTTTTGAAATTTACTATATCGTTGTATTAATAACCTAAAAGCAGCGACATCCCTGATAGCTATCAGGCAATAAATAGCTGTCTTGGATCGGTTCTAATTGGGTCACCGCGACGAAAATAGGATATTTTTTACATTTTGCAATCGATTGCAAAAAATATTTTCTCTCATTAGTTCCTGATGATACAAATGAGTTTTGGGTAGCTCGGAAAATAATTCGGATTCAGTAATTAAGAAATAGTATACCTATTTACTTTGATTAGCCTTAATAAATTCCGCTACCTGCACCATCGGCGCTATCCATATATTACGCTCGTTTTGTTTCAGGAAATGCAGCAGCTTACTGTGTGCATTCAGGTCGACGTTGATAGAATGCCCGCCGCCAACGCCATGAAATAAAAACACCAGCAAAGTATGGGTTTGCATAGCCTGCTTTACCAGGCTGATCATGTAATCGGCATCCTGTCCGTTTATGGCATAGCAATCTATATTGGTCAGATCGACCTGCGTGATGGTTTGCATGGCCGGCGTAACACCGCGGGCGCCGGCAAAGTCATTCTTTAGGCCGTTATAAAAGTACGTGTCGCCAATCTTCAGGTCGCCGCAAGGGTAGGCGAAGGTGCGAACGGTTTGCCCGTCGATCGCGTTCAGCAAAGTATTGTTCACCCTTATCTCGGCAACCGCACGGCTCACGGTGTATTTGCTCAGGTCATTATCCGGCGATACAAAGCTGCGGTTGGGCAAACTACCATCGCAGGGATGAAATAATGCATGGTTGCCTAATTCATGGCCTTCTTTAGCTGCCTTTCGCCATTCATCTATGCGTTTGCTTACAACGGGAGAGGAGCCAATAAGATAAAATGTACCCTTTAACCCGAGCGAATCCAAAGCAGGTACAACGTTATCGAGGTCTACATCTATAGCATCATCATAAGTTAAAACAACGGCGCATTGTTTGTTATTCCAGATGGTTGGTGTTTGCGCGATAGCTGCGCTTGTAATAAACAGGAGTAACACTGCGACGATGAAAAGACGTAAGTTCATAATGATGGGTTGGATGAAGGCTAATGTAATTAATTGTTTCAAAAGGCAGAGATTTAACAGATCAATAAACCTTTATTTGACAGTTTGTGTGTCGCTTTATCATTGCTTAACTTTGATCTATCTATGATCGACGATTTTAAAGATTATCTGCGTTTGCAAACAGATTTAAGTGAAGAAGACATTCAGCATATTTGCGGTTTGGCCATACAGCGTAAAATACGCCGTAACGAATTTCTGTTGCGGGAGGGCGAGGTGTGCAGGCATAAGATATTTATTGTGAAAGGTATGCTGCGCACATTCGGAATGACGCCGGATGGCGGCGAGCACATCCTCCAATTCTCCACAGAAGAAAACTGGACGCTGGATGTGGAAAGTTATGATAATCAAACCCCGGCCCGATGCAACATCAGCGCTGTTGAACCAAGTGAGGTGCTGTTATGGGCGAAAGCTGATTTTCAGAATTTATTGGCAACCCTACCTCAATTAAAATATTTTTCCGAACTACTTATCGCCCGTAACATTTATAGCTCACGGCAACGAATGCTGACCATATTGAGCGCGTCTCCTGAAGAAAAATATGAAGACTTTGTGAACTATTATCCCGGCCTTTTATCCCGCCTGCCATTGCGTATGATTGCAGGCTATCTCGGCATTTCGTTAAAAACGCTCAACCGCGTACGGCACGCACAATTGGTACGTCACTGAAATTAAGGTCAAATGACCTCTTTTTGCCGGCAATATTACTACAATTTTGTACTCAACAAAATTACTATCCTATGCGTGTATTTGTAACAGGGGCCTCAGGGTTTGTAGGCTCCGCAGTCGTAAATGATCTGTTATCGGCCGGGCACAAGGTGCTGGGTTTGGTTCGTTCGGACAAAGGCGCCGAACAAGTAAAGGCGGCAGGCGCCGAAGCGCTGCCGGGCGATGTTAACGACCTTGAAGTTCTTGCACAAGGCGCATCACAATGCGATGCCGTTTTGCACACTGCTTTTAATCATGATTTCTCTCAATTTAAAGCCAACTGCGAGGCCGACCGTCGTGTAATTGAAGGTTTGGGGGATGCATTGGCGGGGAGTGGTAAACCGTTGGTGGTTACGTCCGGAGTGGGCTTGCTTAATTATGGCAGGCTGGTATCTGAAGATGATGTGGCGCCGGCAGGCTCGGATGTGATCCCAAGGGTAGCGTCTGAAGAAGCCGCTGCGGCAGCGGCAGCTAAAGGCGTGGACGTTTATATCGTTCGGTTACCGCCAAGCGTACATGGTAAGGGCGACCATGGTTTTATACCGATCATCATCGGCACGGCCAAAGAAAAAGGTGAATCTGCTTATATAGGCGAAGGACAAAATCATTGGCCTGCCGTTCATCGCACAGACGCTGCCTCGCTTTATCGTCTTATTATCGAGAAAACTACTGAACTAAAAGTTCTTCACGCAGTTGCAGAAACTGGTGTTCTGTTTAAGGATATTGCGACCACCATTGGCGAAGGGCTTAATTTACCGGTAGTAAGTAAAACCGGCGACGAAGTGGCTGCACATTTTACCTGGTTCGCCCATTTCGCCGGTATGGACTGCCCATCATCAAGCGAAAAAACGCGGACTGCATTAGGCTGGGAACCAAAAGGGGTGGGCCTGATTGAAGATATTGAAGCGAACTATTTTTGATCACCCCGCGTTGTAAATTGCTTGCAAAATTAAAAGGCAGCCGAAACAAGATCGACTGCCTTTTAATTACCGGAGTTTCATAAATAGGGGCCGGCATCTAATTTTTCTCTTCTATCAATTTCCCATCACCCGAAAACAGCTTTAAAACAAACCATCGTTGGCCTGTCCTGGTCTGATCGATATACTGGGGGGAGACACCTACAGCGTAATGATCAAGATAGGCAATAAGCAGAAAATTTCCATCCGGCAGGGCAACCCAATTATCTTCTATTCTTTCTCCTGCAAAAATGGAGAACGGCACTAACTGCTTTCGGTCGTACTTAGACAGGTATGTATCTACGCTGTTCTGATTTATACTAAAGTAATCATGCAGGGAATGCCCATGATTATTGGCAAAATGTATTGTACAGCCATTTTTATGCATGCAGCTGTCTATCATAAAACCGCCATTTTTCATAAATTGCTTTAATGTGTCCTCTGCAAAGCGGGTCAGCCGGGCGAGTTCGTCCTGGTCGTTAAAATTGAGTGTGCCGCCTATAATTATACGTTTATTTAAAGCTTTTGGCTGGAAGGTGAAGCTGGTATAGTCATTCCATTGGTTTACATTCACAATTACAAAATGTTTTTCAATATATATTAAAGTTTGAGGTGCGGTTTCCTGCCAGCGTAAACGTTCAAAAGCATTACGTGCATATAGAAAATCCACCCACTCGCGAATGTGGTAACTTATTGAGCGGCCACTCATGCGGTGATCGCTCACACCTATAGCAGCCATAAAAAAGTGATTGATATTTATATCGTAGCTGGATACGCCATTCACTGTCCATGGTAGCATATAATCAACTTGCCTTGTTGTGTATACTTTAATTGTATCCCGATTCTTCCTGATAATTTCCATAACCGAGTAAGGGGAATCGTCCGTCCATACGTCATATTGCAGGGTATCGAGCAAATGATAGAGTTTGGCCGGGGTATCGAAAAAAGAATTAAAGATCTGCAGGTGCTTTTTATCCATTGATTTCAATTGGGTGTCAACCTGGACAGTGAGTTGCGGAATTGAAATATGAAGCGCAGCAGGATCAAATTTAGGTTTGATGACACGAAGTGTTTTCAAAAAAAGATCGATCGAATCGGCCGGAAGGTTTCTAATGAATTTGTATTCCGAAGAATCTTTTTTCTCAAAAAGATCTTTCGGGTTGCCCCTGTGACGATTATACCGCGAATAACTTTCATGTGTTTGGTAGGTTTTCCATTGACCATTTTCCGGTAGCAGATCGTATTCGTTCCTATAATAACCGCCAAGATAGCCGGCCCCGTCGATGAAATGGATCTTTGCTATATCATTTATGGTAAGACTGATTTGTGCGTAGGATTGCGTTGGAACAGAAATAGACAACAGATACAAAGTGAAGCATGCAAAAAAGTAGCGCATAAGGTTTATTTATATATAGACCCACAGGTTTATCAAAGTTACTGTTTGGTATGTTTCTTTAAAATAGCAAATTGGGCAAAAGTGACTTTCTTACAGTGACTGATGGCATGTAATTATAAATTTTTGAATGAAATTGATTTCTTTTGTTCTTCTTTTTTAAAATGAAGGCGCGCCTGTTTCAGGCCTGTTGCTATAGCTTCACCTTCATTGCCGGTGGTTCTTAAAACTTCGTTGGCTATCTCGGTCGCTTTGTCCCTTATCTTTTTTGGTTGGTTCTTATATGATGGCGGATAATCGCCGTTGTACCAGGGCATGTTTCCTCCTTTTTATAAGAGCAACAAAACAAGCAGATGAAGGTTTTGAAAGGTTTTGGAGCATGAATGTTAAACAACTAAACCCGATTAATTGTGTGAAATCAATAAGTAGCGGAGGATTACCCCGCCGTTTTTATAGATTAACGTCAACATACTTTTTTCTATGAGGAACAGCTATCATAAAGCAGATAGCGGTTAATGTTCCTAAAATAGATGGGATAAACTGGCTATAAGGTTGATACTGCGGGAAAACTGTTCCTGAAAAGGCAGATAATAAACCGGTGAAAGCACTCACCATTTTTAAAATGTGTTCATATAGCCATAGGTTTCCATATATTTTGGTTGGTATAAAGTACCTGCCCAGATCATATACGATCATCAAAAGTAACCAACCTACCGTACTATAAATAATTATGGGTGACCATATCATCCCGATAGATCTAAAATAATAAAGGAAGTATAGCACAGACACCAACGCTAAAAAGCACACAAATATATCAGTGAACTTAGGGCTATTTGATTTTGCCTTTATAACCCGGTATCCGGAAAATGCCTGGTAACCACTCAACACGGTTATAACCAGTAAAAAAGTATTTCTTCCGAATACAAACACGCCAATTAACCCTGTTAAAATAACAATAGTCATCAGGATCAGGAATAACCGGCCTGTTAACCTGTGCAATTTCTGTCCTTTTTTGACGACCAGGGCCATTAAACCTACAATTAATGCTGATGACCCTGCGGCGACGTGCACTGCGATATTAATTTTGTGAATAACTGAAAGACTTTCCATTGCTGATTTTTTTAACAAAAGAAGGCCTAAAGCAGAGGGCAATCGTCCGGAAAGGTAGGGAAAGACCTATAAATTCAGAAGTTAACTTCCTTTCGGCATTGTAAAGGTGTTTGGCCAGTAGTTTCTTTAAATATTTTATTAAAAGAAGACTTTGAACGAAAGCCGGAATCGTAAGCAATTCCCAATATGGAATAAGCGGCCAGGGCAGGATCTTTAAATTTTTCTTTAACGGCCATTACGCGGTAACTGTTAACGAAATTAAAAAAATTTGATCCGGACTTTTGATTGATAACTTGCGAAAGCTGGTTTGCGGTGATCCCTAATTCACCTGCAAGCATAGCCAGGCTCAGGTCTTCTTTCAAAAAAGGCTTCTCTTTATCCATGTGAAGTTTTAACCGCATAAAAATTTGATCTGCCTTTTCATCGCTCAGCCCCGAATTTTTATAATTTACTGCTATGATATCTTCTTCATTAAGATTTTCCTGAAGTGATCTGTTAGCGTTAAATACTGCATCCTGGTGCAGACCGCAGAAACCGATGAAAAAAACATAAATAGTAAGGATGGCCCCAACAACGGCAAAAAGATTGGGGTAGCCTACAAGCCCGTATCTAACCCCATATTTGATAAATAGAAATAGCCCTATAAAAAGGATCAGCAGCGAAATGACAATCCATTTCAGCCAATTCAGATTTATTTTTTCTGTATAAGAATAATTGTCCGGCAATCTTTTCTGATGCCTTAAAAGCAGGATGAAGCTTAGAATAGTGTAGTAGCCGGGAATAAGCGCCAATAAAGCGGTTAATGAGTAGCTAAACTCCAGATTTAATGCGCTGCTAAAATGTGGGAACCCATCTTTCAAATACAAATAGTCCGTGTTTGTATAATGAATAGAAAAGGCGATACAATTGAAGATCAGGAATGGCAGCAAATTGATCAGTATGCTTTTCCATTTAAAAAAGGCTCCGAGGGATAAAGAACGGATATAAAAATAAAGCACCGGTGAATTAATTAAAGGCAGGGATAATCCTAACAATTGCAGATAACCCGGAAAAATGGGGTTAGCAGATAAGTTGTCATAATAAAACCCTAATTGCAATGAAATGATCCCCATCCATAGCATTAATATCCTGTCGCTATCTGAGTTTTTTGGTTTACTCTTCAACAGGAGGATAAAAAATAAACCATTAATGGTACCGGTTAATATTAACGATCTGAGCAGCATTTATTTAAAAAAGCAAATTAGTTAAAATAAGTTGGTGATTTTTGGTTAGGGTTATAAAGGGGTAAAAAGCAAAGTTGTAATGCAATAAGCGCATCCGTAAAAGGGAGAGGGGGGGATTTTCCAAAGGTTTTAAATTAGGTATAAATATTAGCTTGTTAATTAATCAAGCCTCCTTTTTAGCTTATTAGTTTAAAATTTAGCCGGCAATGCAAATCAAAGCATTCAAAATATTATGCTATTGCGATGTTTAATGGTATAATATTGATTTATTAGCATCATATTAATGTTTTTTTTAATAAAAAAGTATTGTTTGTAAATAATAATTTCAGAAATCCTTTATAATTTCTTAAATTAGGGTTTTAAATGTATTGATGTCCCCTTACGATACTTTTGATGACAATAAACTTACCACACTGCTAAAGCAGGGCGATCAACAGGCCTTTGCCGTATTGTATCATCGATTCAGCCAGCGCATTTATACCAACCTCCGTAAATTGCTTAAAAATGATATTTTGGCCGAGGAGTTTTTGCAGGACGTTTTTGTTAAAGTATGGGAAAAGCGGGAGCAATTAAATTATGAGATATCTTTCAGGGCCTACCTTTACCGTATCTCTGAAAATTTGGTGAGGGATTTTTTCCGGAAAGCAGCCCGTGACCAGCAAATGATCAGCAAACTTATTAAGGCAGCGACCGAGCTCAGCGCTGATCTTCATGACGATTACATTTTGAAGGAAGAAAAAAGCTTGTTTTCTAAAGCAATTGAAAGTTTACCGCCAAAACGGAAAAAGATCTATACGCTTTGCAAAATTGAAGGGAGGTCCTATGATGAGGTCAGCCAGTTGTTAGGCATTTCCATTACCACAATTAACGACCACATTGTTAAAGCCACCAAATCTATCCAAAAGCATATTACCCTATCGAGTGAATTGGCCATTACCATTTTTGTGGCGCACATAATAAGACTCTGATATTGCTTTAACCTAAAGTTTATTTTAAATAATTTTTAAATGTGAGCCGATGGTTTCCTGCTGGCGTGCGTCATAGCATTAAAATCACCAGAAGTGGAAGATCGATCTTTACAACAGGCACTACAAAAATATTTAGAGAATAGGGCTACTCCGGAAGAGGTGCGCTGGCTTCTTGCGCACTTTCATACAGATTCAGAAGATCAATTAATGCAATTGATCATGAAAGGTTTTACTATTGATCAGCAAGACGTTGAGGTGGTTAATCCTGACCAGGACGTACTAAACCGTGTATATGGCCGCCTGCAGCGTAACCTCGCGTTTACCGGTATAGGCCGGCGTCAGAAACCTGTACAATATATATGGAAATTTGCGGTAGCTGCATCAGTTATTTTAGCTGTATCGTTCGGAGGTTATTTCCTGCTGCACAATCCACAGCCACAACAAGTTTCATATTATAAAAACGACATTTTACCCGGTCATAGCCAGGCAACACTTACCCTGGCCAATGGACAAAAGATCATCCTCAGTAAAGGCTTAGCCGGTAGAATTGCGCAGCAGGGCAATACGGTTATTGGAGTGAATGGTCAAAATGCAATCGCTTACACTGCAACTGTTGCAAATGATGATTCACCTGCCGCACTTAACACCTTATCAACCTCCGTGGGTGAGCAATCACCTTTTCCGTTAGTTTTGGCCGACGGCACCAAAGTATGGCTTGATGCGAAGTCGTCCATTACTTTCCCTGTAGCATTTACCGGTAAGGACAGGTTAGTTAAAGTTACCGGTGAGGCTTACTTTGAAGTTTCCCATAATGAGGCACATCCATTTAAAGTGGCCGTTAAAGATCAAATAATAGAAGATATCGGTACGCATTTCAATATCAATGCTTATGATGATGAAGATGCTATCAAGACAACGTTAGTTGAAGGAGCTGTAAAAATATCCGTTCCTGGTTCTTCGGTATCACTGTTGAAATACGGTGTAATACTCAGTCCGGGCGAGCAATCAATATTAAGTAACTCCTCGCTGAATGTCGCCAGTGCAGATCTTGAAAAAAGCCTTGCCTGGAAAAACGGATACTTCAGGTTTAACCATGAAAAGATACAAGGCATTATGCGGGAACTTTCCCGATGGTACGATATTGATGTAAATTATAGCGGTACAGCCTCAGATGAAGAGTATTATGCCACCATTTCCAGGTATAAAAGCATCATCCAAGTGATGACGATGTTGGAAAAAACAAAAGGTATTCACTTTAAAATTGAAGGAAGGAGAGTAACCGTTATGCAATAAACTTTGACAAAACGGTAGTTCAACAAGAAAGCCACCCTGATTGGCGTCGGGATGGCTAAAGTCGGATTACGCTAACAATTAAGCTAAACTATTAAACTAACCGCGAAGTGCCTGCCGCATCCTGAGAAATGAAAAGGCCGTTCGCATTAAATCCAACTGAACAAATGTACAAATTTTACTCAAAAAATACTGTACAGCCGCCTGGCTATACAGTGAAAAAAATCTTGTTGACTATGAAGCTAACCACCCTGCTGTTAATCATGGTTATTTTACAGGTAAGTGCAAGTACTTTTGCCCAAAAAGTTACCTTGTCGGAAAAGAACGCACCACTTGTTGTTGTTTTTAATCAGATTAGGGTACAAACGGGATACGACTTCGCCTTTACGCAAACAACGTTAGAGGATGCCAAGCCAGTGAACATTAATGTGAAAAATGTCGAACTGGGCGAAGTATTAAAACAGATATTTGACGGGCAGCCTTTAGATTACTCTATTGAAAATAAATCTGTAGTTGTTTCTAAAAAACAACCATCCTTTCTGGATAATATCCAGGATAAGGCCGCCGCGCTACTTAACCTTTCTACGGATATTACCGGTCGGGTCGTTGATACCTTAGGCCTGCCGTTAGCTGGCGCTTCGGTAATTTTAAAAGATACAAAGTACTATGTCCTAAGCGATAATAAAGGAAATTTTAACTTTTCTTCGGTACCTCAGGGAAAGTATACCCTGGTGGTGACCTATTTAGGGTATGGGAAATTAGAAAAGAGCATACAAATTGCAGGCAGGGCATTAAATTTGTATCTTGTTTTACATACTGCCTCATCTTCACTTGACCAGGTCCAGGTAATTGGTTACGGTACTGACTCCAAGCGTTTTAGTGTCGGAAATGTTTATACCGTTAATGCCAATACAATAGAAAAACAACCGGTGACCAATCCTTTACTGGCACTGGAAGGACAAGTTCCCGGACTATCGGTTATCGCCGAAAATGGTGTGCCGGGCTCGACAACATTGTTGCAGGTGCGCGGCCAAAACTCACTGGCTACCGATAGGCTTAACTTTAAACCTTACGATCAACCTTACATTATTGTAGATGGCATACCTTTTGCCGCTGGCCAATCTTTTGGCGCCGGAACGAACAACATTAGTCAATTATCCAATCTTGCTATGGCGCAATCTTTTAGCGGAGGCTTAAGCCAGGCAACCGGTATAGGCGCTTTTAATGATATTAACCCGAATGATATAGAAAGTATCACTATCCTTAAGGATGCGGATGCGACTTCTATTTATGGTACAAAGGGTGCTAACGGCGTTATTTTAATAACCACTAAAAAAGGGAAAGCCGGTAAAACAATTGTCGATGTCAATGCAACTACGCAGTTTAACGAGGTTGCCAGGCCTTTACAATTGTTAAACACGCAGCAATATTTGGCGCTAAGAAACGAGGCTTTTACGTCAGACAACGCTACACCGGGTAGTGACCCCAATAATTATAACACCTATGCGCCTGATCTGACAATTTATGATCAAAACAAATACACCAACTGGCAAAAAATTATTGAAGGAAAAAGCACCAACAACACAGATATCCACGCCAGCGTATCGGGCGGGGCCGCTAATAATACTTTCATTGTTACCGGTGGTTATACACGTTCTGATTATAATTACCCGGGTAATTTCGCAGATCAGCGGTACAGTTTGCATAGCGCGTTAACTACTACTTCTGCAAATAAAAAACTGAGTGTTACCTTCATTACCGACTTTGCTTACGATCAAAATAATTCCGCAGGTTTTGGTGGTACCCAGGATGTGGCTTTACCTCCTAACGCCCCCGATGAGATAGATGGGAGCGGTAATTTAATATGGAATTACAAGGGTGTGCCTGTTT
>JABDAU010000069.1 GCA_013289045.1 Bacteroidota bacterium
TTGATTTCTTTTTTCGTGATAAATTGATGCGATGTGAATAAGGCTTTTATTACTGAAGAATTGATAAACAATTACATACGGAAAATCTTTAATTTTTGCGACTCTAAAATCCGCCTTCCTTTTACTGTAGTATTCGGGATGCTTGCTTATTTGTTGAAGCTTCTTTTCAACACAATCCATAAATCTTGTTTCCCAGGCCTTCACTTTTATCCTCATACCATTCATAAGTAAGAATGTATTCTTCATGAGCTTTTTCGTGTAAACGGTATGGAAAAGGCATTATTTTTTCTTTGATGCTACCTGGTCAATTGCAGCTTGCCTTGTTTCTTCCCAGCTATAAGTTTTAGCTGTTCCGTCAATAAAACTTTTACTTCTTTCTTTCATATCCTGCTCAAAATCCTCATCCCAATCATTTATAGCGGTATTGATCTCGTCTTCCACCATTATGTAAATAGCCTTTACTTTTTTGTCATCAGCTGTTTGTAAATAGCTAACTAATTTTTCTCTTATTGCAGACGTTGTCATAATCTATTTATAAAAAGATTTAACGTAAATATAAGTATAACCCAATAATTCTCTCTTAAATACTCAGCAGATCCAATTTTTTGCACTGTATTTATTGAATGTGGGTGATATCTTTAGGTAAAGATAGCTAAAAATAATAGTAATGCAGATCACTTTAATTTTCGGTAAATCAACAGATTTTTTTAAGTTTAACATATGGAATCACCGCATAATGGCCGCGCCGATATTTATGAGAATTATAACGGGATTACGATTACCATCCCTTCAGTTAAAAATTGGTTTATCATAGCTTTTGTTGGCTTTATACTCAGCACATGGTCTATAGGCATTATAATAGCAATTGTTAGCGCTTTGGTTGGTGGTAATATCCCGGCTATCGCCATTATGTTGATGTTATGTTTTTGGGCTGCTTTTATGATCATCCCATTCCGGGTCTTTTTATGGACGGTTATGGGCAAGGAGATCCTTACTTTTGAAGCAGGTGTACTTACCCTTGAGAAAAAATGGCTGCTGTTTTACAAACCCAAAAGTTACGACCTGAATGAGGCCAGGAATTTTCGGGTACAGGAAGACCCTTTAACAGGTATAATGCCTTTCGGTATGCGCCCTTTTGGTATATTCAGAATGGGTAATTCAGGTACTATGCGATTTGATTATGGATTCCAGACTATAAAATTCGGTGACAGTATTGATGAAGCCGAAGCCAACTACATTTTGGCTGTCTTGAGAAGTAAAAGGCTGATTCAGAACAGTTAGTAAGTCCCAAAATCAGATCGGAAACGACTTACGATTGCCCTCTTTTTAATTTATTCAATTCATTGATATCGGCAATGTCCTGATTGCGGGCGCTGGCTTGTTTATTTTTTATTAAATCATCCAACCCAATATAATTTACCGGCAATCCGTCAACGTCAATGATTAATTTGTTAGGATATGCTTCTGCAAAATTAATCCCATCAATTTCATTCAGAATATCTATCCGCAAAGGAGGATATCCAATTTGAGTGATTATACCTTTTTGCAAAAAATCATGCTGTTGCATACCCAATGAAGCCATGCCAAATTCATTCACAACGCTAACCATACGTCGGGCATTGTCCTCTGATATATCAATCCAAATATCCAAATCACCGGTGTGTCTTGGTTTGCCATGAAAAGCAAGGGCATATCCACCAACGATCATATAGTTAACACAATGCTTATTCAGTAGAAGAACAAAGTCCTCAAAATCTTTGTCAAGCGTCATGGGTGCAGTTTTCTCTTTATCACTACCGTTTTATCCAAACGCTGACCTGGTTGCAAACTACCGGAACGCAGTTGTGTTACCGCTGCAATACGCTCCTGTGGCGTTTTGGATAGCCAATACAGCATGTCCTCATATCCTTCGTCGATATCTTTTAACACTGCTTTTCTAACTACTGCGGCGATTTTCATATCCAAATTTACTACAATTTACTCATTCTTCTACCACTAAAAATACTGGTGATATTCATGGGTATTTAGCTATAAATAATATTCGCCTTACTGGTAAAACTTGTTAACTAATCTCTTCATGCGCCAGCTTCACAATATCCTTCACCTCCAATACCTGTTTCGGGTAACCGATCACAGCCGCATTGATCATTGCCTGGCCAAGCTCAGCAAGCGTGCTTGCAGCATTGGGGAATAATTTACGAACAACAGGATATAACCACGACATATATTTGTACGCAGGCAATGTATTTTTCATCCCCGGTGTTGGGTGCATATAGCCCGGCCTGAAGTTAAATTCCTGCTCAAATGGTAATTGCGCCAGCTCGTTTTCAGTGCGTCCTTTTACTCGCGCCCACATCGAACGGCCTTTTTCGGTGCTGTCGGTATGTGCGCCTGAAATGTAGCAGAAGGTCATATCGTGATTTAGCTTAAGCAGCGTTTTGGCGAAATTAAGCGTGAGGGTATAAGTGACTTTGGTGTATTTTTCTTCGTTCATACCCACTGAAGAAACGCCGAGGCAAAAGAAGCAGGCATTGTAGCCATACAGATGACCTTCTATGGATGACAGGTCGAAAAAGTTTTTGTGCAGTATCTCAACCAGCTTTGGGTGTTCAACACCACAAGGATTGCGGTTCACCACTAAAACCTGTTCGACTAAAGGATGGTTCAAACATTCGTGCAGTACCCCTTCGCCTACCATTCCGGTAGCGCCGGTAATTATCACGCGTATTTTTTTAGGCATAATTATTTTTTAAAGGTTGATGTATCAGCATGCCTGTGTCACATGCTAAATGTAATTATAAATTTATCGTTAATCAGGATTTATCTGTGGCCTCCATTAAAGCCGTACCCCGGTGCCGTACGGAAATATTGCATTCACATTAACAGGTAACCGGCCGATAGGATTGAGACGGCGCAAAATAACCCGCACTGCCGAGCGCTGCAGGTCGTCGGTCATCTGGTAACAGCAGATCAATGCCCCGGCCTTTTCAATCCCCGGCAGGGTAGCTATAGTATACGGATTGGCAAAAACACATACCACCGTATTGGGCCTTGCCGACAGCCGGGTAATGAAATCTTTTACCTCCGGGCTGTAATCCAGCTTGCTTTGCGGGCGGCTGCGGGTATCGTTTATGCTCACATAAACCTGGCTGTATTGCTTTAACGCCGCGCACAGCCGGTTGATGTTATCGGCAGATTCTGTTTTGCCGACCTTAAAGAAAGTGCAATATTGGTATTGGTGCGAAAGATCGCGCTGAAAAACGGTGTATTCCTGTACGCCAACGCTGATAATGGCGGTGCGGTTGATCGGGTTAAGCTGTAATGATGCCGAATTGCCTTTCAATAGCGTAACCGATGCATCACTTAGTTGCTGCACCAGGTCTTGCTCGGCAGGGCGGTTCAGATCTTCAGCGAGGTGAGCGGTCGATACCGGGTGGTAATTATTCAACCCGGCCCAGTATTTTGCAGCCAGGATCTTTTTTACTTTGGCTTCAAACTCTTCTGCAGAGATCTGATCCTTCCTTACCGCTTTCCTGATCAGCAGAATAGCGCGTGCCGAATTTTGTGACAGCTCCAACACATCATTCCCCGCTAAAAATGCGCGTAAATCAGCCTGTCCGTTCGGAAAATATTTTACTACGCCTTGCATTTCCAATGCATCAGATACTACCAGCCCTTTAAAAGCCAGCGAGTCTTTCAATATACCGGTAACAATTTTTCGCGATAAGGTCGATGGCAGGTTCTTCGTATTGTCCAAGGCCGGGATATCCATATGCGCCACCATTATGCCGCTGATGCCTGCATGGATCGCCTCCCGGAAAGGATATTCTTCCAATGTATCCAGGCGCTCGCGGGTAAAGGGTAACAGGGGAAGGTCAAAATGCGAATCGACATTGGTATCGCCATGACCGGGAAAATGTTTGGCTGTGGTTAACAATCCCTCCGCCTGCATACCCGTAAAGTAGGCGATCCCTTTGCGTGCTACATTGTACTTATTATCGCCGAATGAACGGTAGTTGATCACGGGATTATCCGGGTTATTATTGATATCCATGTCCGGCCCGAGATTCATCTGCATACCTATTCGCTTGAAGTCATAGGCTACTTGTTGTCCCATTTTGTAGATCAGGCTATTATCCTGCACAGCGCCTAAGGTCATTTGAAAAGGAAATGATGTTGTAGAATCCAATCGCATGCCCAATCCCCACTCGCCATCCATAGCAATCATTAGCGGAACTTTGCTAAGGCTTTGATAACGGTTGATCAGATTTGCCTGCCTAACCGGGCCGCCCTGGAAGAATACCAGTCCGCCAACCTGCTCATCAGCAATAATATTGGCTACCGAATCTTCGTACTTTTGCCCTAAATTGGTATGCGCCCGCACAAAAAATAACTGCGCCACCCGTTGCCTGCGGCTCAGTTTATTATAAACCGAATCGACCCAGTGATTTTGTTTTTCTAAGGATGAGATGAAGGATTCTTTTTGTGCCGAAACGCGCAATACAGCGCAGCAAAGCATCAAAACAAGCACAATAACCGTTTTCTTTTCAAAAAATAGCATGCGCCAAATGTAGCTAAATCCGGTGGCTATGGCATGGTTTTAGCACCCTTCGTTAAAAAAATTAAAAACAGCAAATAAACCTTTGTGTTAATTTCTACTCTATGAAATATTAAACAACAAATTATTTATGAAAAAAATACTCTTTTTACTAACCATAGGCCTGCTGGTTGCAGGGTCAGTTAGCGCACAGACTTATTATTATGGGCCTCGCAGGGTACACCGCCGCCCGCCACCGGCACAACAGCGCCAGGATAATGATTTTTACAAAGTAAAAGTTGGTTTAACCGGTAGCCTTAACCTTGCCAATACGGTTGATGCTAACTCATACAACAGCACAAGTACTATAGCTGCATGGAACGCAGGCCTCTATTTTGATGTACCGCTGGTTTATCCATTATCATTCGAGCCTGAAGTATTGTATTCGCAAAAAGGTTTTGCAGCAAATCTTAACGATGGTACGCATTTTACATCGCGCTCCGGCTTTATCGATGTTCCGTTACTGGCTAAGTTCCATGTGGTACCAGGGTTCAATTTCCTGATCGGCCCGCAGCTGTCATTCCATACCAATACAACCAATACGTATGCTGATGGCACTACCGACCATTATAACTATGGTACCGACAACGGCATGCTGCTTGATGGCGTGATCGGTGTGAGCTTTGATATTAACCGTTCGGTTGAACTGCGTGCAAGGTATACGCTTGACCTGAGCAATAACTATGATGCCGACAACCAGGATTACCGTAACCAGGTATGGTCTATCGGTTTAGGGTTTACTTTCCAATAATAGAGATTGGAGAATAGAGGTTAGAGATTAGCAGGAAGTTTTATTCCTATTCTCTAACCTCTATTCTCTAAATACTATATCCGTATTCCTTAAATATTGGCCGCCAAGCATCCAAATGCCTGTCCCAGGCGTGGCAGCCGAAAGGTAATTTTCCTTTAGTAATATTAAGCGCCCTCGCCGGTGCAAATTCAATTGAAAAGCCGAGGGCAGTTTTCCAGTTTGGTATCCGCAATACCTTTCGTTTGCGGTTCACTTCCACACTCCAAAAAATATCTTCATTAAACAGGTGACTATCCCTTTCATTGTAGAAAGCTATCTTTTCCTTCTGTGCGCGGCATATATTGTAAAACTTCTTTGTTCTGCGCAACGAAAATCCGCCATTACCTACTTTGTAATCAAATTGTTTATCGCTCGGCAGGCCGTCCTTATAAACATCGTAGCGGGTATGAAAATAGTACTGCAGGTGCGATTTTATAGCCTTGATCATATCCGGGTAATCGCGGGGTGTGATCCACGGCGCTCCGATATAATCGACATCACGATCGCACCAATAGGCGAGCTCCTCGCTAAAAATAAAGGCATCCAACTGGTAGATCAATATATATTCATAATCCAAAAATGCGCCGTAAAATGCCTCGTCCATCATCAAACGGTTGTAGCCTTGCACATCTTTAAAATAATCGTCGTCAAAAGAAATCGTATCAGCAAAAGGGTATGCTGTAATTTCAGTTGATAACTGAAGGCTTTGAGGCTTTATGGCTAACACCGGGTAAGCCGATAACATTTTGAAGCATTGCTGTATTGCTATGCTTTCGTAAGGCGTAAGGCCATCCTTGTAGAAAGGGATAATTACCGCTACTTTATTTTTCATTATAGACAGGCCCGAAATTATAGATTTAATTGCAAAACTTACCGTCAACTGCATTTAAGTTTATCTTTGTGGCTTACGTGCAGCACACAGCATGGCCCATCATCAAAAAAAAATAGCTTTTATTGTACAACGTTACGGAGCAGAAGTGAACGGCGGCGCCGAGCTGCATTGCCGGCTTATTGCCGAACGTTTGAACACTGTTTATGATGTGGAAATATTAACCTCCTGTGCTAAGAATCACATTACCTGGGTTGATGAATACGAGGCCGGGGTAAGCACTATCAATAATGTACAGGTACGCCGTTTCCCAATGGGCAATCCCCAAAACAGGAAAAAACTCCGTCTTATATCCCGCAAGCTTTATAAAAAAACAAACTGGCAAAAGCTATTACGGGGGTTAGGATTGCTGGATGCTTATGAGCGGTTAATTCCATCCATTACGGACGACGATTATACCAAATGGGTGCAATATCAGGGGCCTTATCTGCCGCAGCTTATTCAATATTTAAAAGATAATGATAGCCGGTATGATGCCCTGGTCTTTTTCACTTATCTATATTATCCGACAATTGAAGGATTAAAGATCTCGCCGAAAAAATCAATCCTGGCGCCAACCGCGCACAACGAGCCGGCTATTTATTTCCCTTTATTCAGACAGGTATTTAATAGCCCAAAAGCGATATTATACAATACGCTGAGCGAGAAAAGATTTGTAAACCACTTATTTAACAATGAATCTGTTTGGTCGGAAATAGCGGGTGTAGGGATTGATATTGTTGAGCCGTCAGGAAATGTTGACGTGCATGATATGATCGGCGCTGACGATGATTATATAGTTTATATAGGCCGCGTAGATGCTTTAAAAGGTTGCGCCATACTTTGCGAATATCTTATAAAATATAATCAAACAGCGCAAAAGCCGGTAACGCTTGTGCTTATCGGGCAGGTAACCATGCAGGTGCCGGCCGACAAAAATATAAAGACATTAGGTTTTGTGGATGACGACGTAAAAAACACCATGCTGAAGAACGCCAAAGCGTTAGTAATGCCATCATTTTATGAAAGCTTATCGTTAGTGACGCTGGAAAGCATGGCTTATGGTGTGCCGGTTATAGCCAACAAAAACTGTGAGGTACTTAAAGACCATATTGAAAACAGCAAAGCCGGCTTTTTATTTACTGACTTTGCCGATTTCAAAAAAGCGCTGGATACATTATTTGATCCTGAAACCGATCTCTCTGAAATTCGCGAAAACGCCAAAGGCTATATCGCTAAAAACTACACCTGGGCTGCTACCTTACAAAAATGGCAAAACGCGATAGATCACGTTAGTCAACGTTAAAAGTCTGCATATTGATCAGCTTCTGGTATAGGCCCGGCTGATTGGCCAGTTCCTGGTGCGTGCCCTGCTGTACTATCTGGCCTTTGTCAAGCACTATGATGTTATCGGCATTTTGTATGGTGCTGAGGCGGTGGGCGATGATAAGCGATGTGCGGTTCTTCATCAAATTATTCAACGCATCCTGTACAAGCTTTTCCGATTCGGTATCCAGCGCCGAAGTAGCCTCGTCCAGCAGCATGATCGGCGGGTTGTTTAAAACAGCCCTCGCAATACAGATACGCTGGCGCTGTCCGCCTGAAAGCTTGGTGCCACGGTCGCCGATATTGGTGTCGTAACCTTTTTCAGTTTCGATGATGAAGTTATGTGCGTTAGCGATCTTTGCGGCGGCTATTACCTGCTCCATCGTTGCATCGGTTTTGCCGAAGGCGATGTTCCCAAAAATAGTATCGTTAAACAAGATTGATTCCTGGTTTACAATGCCGAACAGATCACGCAGCGAATCGGTAGTTACTTTTTGAATATCGATCCCATCCACCAGGATATTCCCTGATTGCGGTACGATAAACCTTGGGATGAGGTCGATCAATGTAGATTTACCGCCGCCTGAAGGCCCTACCAGCGCTATGGTTTTACCTTTAGGAACCGTCATATTTATATGCGATAATATGGTTTTATCGCCATAAGCAAATGATACATCCTTAAAGTCTATCTCCCCTTTAAACCCGTTTAGAGGTTTGGCATCCGGGGCATCAACAATTGCGGGCTTTTCGTCAATTAGCTCAAGTACACGCTCGCCCGCAGCTATGCCCGAATGGATATTGCTGAATGAATCGGAAATAGCCTTTGCGGGGCGCATTAGCTGCGAGAAAAGTGCGATATAAGCAATAAAATGCCCCCCATCAAGGCTGGATTTATTATTGAGTATCAAGTATCCGCCGTACAGTACGATACACGAGATCATAGTAACAGATAATGTTTCTGAAACAGGCGAAGCAGATTGCTGTCGCTTAGCCATTGATTTTAATATTTTCGAATAGCGTTTATTCTCATCGTCAAAACGTTTTTTGATAAAATTGGTGGCATTGAAGGCCTTTATTACCCTCACTCCCGACAGCGCCTCGTCAAGATAGCTGATCATGGTACCATAGGTTTGCTGGGCTGATATTGCCTGGGCCTTTAGTCTTTTAACTATCTTGGAGATAACAAAAGCAGATATCGGCACTACAAGCAGCGAGTACAAAGTGAGCTTTACCGAGAACGAAAAAAGGATACACAAAAAAACGATCATGGTAACCGGCTCCTTAAAAATAACCTGCAGCGTGGCGGTAACCGAGAACTGTACCACCTGCACATCTGAAGCTATTTTTGATATGATGTTGCCCTTGCGCTCATTGTTAAAATAGCCAAGGTGCATATCCATCACGTTATTAAAAACCTTGCGCCTTAAATTTAACAGCGTATGCACCCTGAGGTTTTCCATAGTACGGGCGGAAAGGTAACGAAACAGGTTACCGGTGAGCATACATAGTATGATAAGCGCGCAAACAAACTGAAGCGCGCCCCATTGCCCATGTATTTTTATAAAATAATTGAGGTAATATTTAAACCATGCGTTTAAGTCAAGCAGCGAGGCTGGCTTTGCATATGCAGATGTACCGTGCGACATAAACTGAGCAGCCATGGATACCGTTTGCGTTGAACTACCACCAAAAAGCGTATTAAGCAACGTTGGCAATAAAATATATAGCATTGAGCTAAAAAGAACATACAATAAGGTAAATACGATATATGGAATGGCAAACTTTTCAATTGGTTTAGCAAAAGAGAGCAGCCTGAAATACGTCTTCATCAATTTTTAAAATAAGAGTGCAAAACTAATAGTAATTACGTAATTACACCAGCATAAATTGTTTAGTTGATGAGAGATAGTTAAAGAAAGTCCATAGATCATAGTCCTTGGTCCATAGCAGGAAGTTTGTAAAAGAATCAATGTTATTAGAAAACATAGATGGCGATGAACTATGGCCAATGTACCATGGACCCAATTGCCTTCCAAACCTGTTCCACTGTAACTATACTGATACACGGATAAGGCGCATTCGGCGGGGTCTGATAGATACAGTTCCAATTGCAATTGTAGCATTCCATTTTTTCGTAAACGCATACCGGGCGATAGTCCATATGCTCCGGGTAGGGCGCAAAACGTTCAAAATGCCCCCCACCCAAAATGCAAACCGACGGTGTTTTTGTTGCTGCCGCGATATGGATGGCGCTGGTTTCATTACTGATGAGCAGGTTTGCCGAACCGATCATCTCCACCAGTTGGGGAAGCGAGGTTTTTCCTGTAAGATCCGTGATGTTTGTACCCGGGAGATGGTCAACAAGATATTTTGCGGTTGCTGTTTCGGCAGGGCCGCCGGTAATATAAACCGGCTGACTAGTTTTTGCCATGATAAGTTCCAGCAGGTTAAAGAATTTTTCCTTTTCCCATCCGCGCTTTACGCTGCCTGCACCGGGGAAAATAATGATGCCCGTCCGGTCCGTTGCTTTAGTTTGTATATACGGGCCGCCGATGGCCGGCATTTCATCCAGCACCTGTTCAAAGTAAAATACATTGCGGTCGAATTCGAAGTAAATATCATTTGGCAACGGCAATAAGCGGGTATATAATTTATCTGTTTTCGCTTTGTATTTGGGCAGTATGCCTGTGGTGTTGCCTTCAAAAGTAATGAGCTGCTTAGCGGCGGTTAGCGCAGCAAGGCCGTCGTTGATAAGCCTGCGTGTTGAGGTGGGCTGTAAAACCACTTCGTAATTATTTCTGAAAAGCTTCCAGCCCAATTTCAGCAGCTTAAAAGGCGATTCATACAGCTCATTATCCTTTACAAAAATGAATTCAGATACAAAGGCACTGTCGTAAGTCAAGGCAATGTCGCGCCATGCCGGGTTACCCAATAAATGGATCTCGTGATCCCTGAATTTTTCCGATCCCTTTACTAATTCTATAAAATTGCGCAAAAGGATATAATCACCTATCGCATCGGTTTTAATAATGAGCAGTCGCTTTTTTGCCCGGCGAAATTTCGCCATCAGCCTGAACAGAAATGATATCTTGAATATCACAAAACGTGTCAGCCTGAAAAGATGCCTGTTCCTTATTTCCATCTGCGCAAATTTAATTTAATCCGTGCTACAAATTGCATTAATCACCTAACGCAGTAATGAAAACGCGTTTTTTATGGTTATCCCTGCAAACGTTTATCTTTGCTTTTTATTGAAATCTAAAAAGGCAATATGTCAGATCAGTCCCAAAAGGTATCCGTTATCATTGTTACCTTCAACGCCGCTAAAGACCTTCAAAAATGCCTCGACAGTATTTATAGTCAAACTTATCCGGCAATCGAGATCGTTATTATCGACGGCAAAAGCACTGACAGGACGGTTGAGATCATCCAACACAACCAAAGCAAGATCCATTTTTGGGTGAGTGAACCCGACAAAGGTATTTACGATGCCATGAACAAAGCGGTGAAACACATCAGCGGCGATTGGGCATATTTCCTTGGCTCGGATGATGAGCTGCTGCCCAGCTTTTCTGACATGTGCAGGGAACTTACAGACCCAACGGCCATCTACTACGCCAATGTTTTTGCCGAAGGCGCAAAAAGGAACGGAGAATTAACCATGTACCAGTTTGCAAAAACAGGCCCCTACCACCAGGCTATTATTTATCCCAAAAGCGTATTTAACAAACACTTGTTTAATCTGAAGTTCCGCATATCTGCTGATTTCGCGCTTAATCTTGAACTTTGCGGCGATAAAAAATATCATTGGGTTTACAAGGACCATACGCTGGCCTATTTCAATCATGAAGGCATCTCCGGCGTTCAGATAGATAAGCCTTTCCAAAAAGCCAGGAGCAGGCTGGTATTTAAAAATTTAGGCGCGAAGATTTGGTTAAGACACCGAATATATAAGCTAAAACACCTGGATAACCCGAGGGCATAAGTATACGATCAACTTTTTAAACATTCATCGTATAAGGCCAGGTATTGTTTTGCTGTTTCATCCCAGTTAAATTTCAGGGCATGACTTTTTACTTTTTCTGCCCAATCCTCTGCATTAAATTGTTCCATGCCACTATCGAAAACCCGCTGCATGGCCTCAGGCTCAAAACTATCGAAATAAAAAGCAGCATCGCCGCCAATCTCGGGAAGCGACGTTAACGAAGAAAGAAATACAGGTTTACCAAAGTGCATGGCTTCTATTACCGGCAATCCAAAGCCTTCAGCCAGCGAAGGAAAAACAAAGGCCGAGCAGTTTTTATAATACCATGCTTTGTCCGCCTCGCTTACCGGCCCGGTGATCCTCACCCTGTCGGTGCAGCCAAATTTTGCGGCCTCTTCCATTATTTTATCCTTGTAAGGCGTTTCAATGCCGGATATTACCAGTTCATAATCATTACCCTGCAGTAAGGATGGCAGTACATGGAAATTCTTTTTTGACGAGATATGGCCCAGGGCAAACAAAAATGGTTTTTGTGGTAAATAAATGGGCTGATAATTATCATCAACCGTTAAAACATCGGCGCCGTTATAAATTACGCTTATCCTGTCTTTTACTTCCGGGTAGTATTTAATAATATCATCAGCCACAAATTGCGATATAGCCACTATCCTGTCGCAGGCTAACATATTCTCACGAAACCGGTTCATGTAGCGCTGCACCTTCCAATCTGGCTTGCGGTTTTCATGTATTACGTTAAGGTCGTGCACGGTAATGATCCTTTTACCATTTACCTTTTGTGGTTTTAACCGGCAAAATTGATCGGTAAAATGCGCCAGCGCAAAGCGATTGGGCTCAGGAAAAAAAAGTTTATGCAGCTTTGAAAGAAAAACAAGGTTCACTTTCTTCTCGAACAAGTACTGCGCCTTTGGGTGCACATAATAATACAGGCTATATCTTCTCCTGTTCTGCCTTACCAGGGCATTGCCCAGGCTTTTACCAAATGAAAATAATCCGGTATTCGGATATTTCATGGAATCGAATGTAACTAAAATCTGCTTTTCCATTTTATTCAGCCAACCATGCGTTTATCTTGTTATACACCATATCAACCGAGATACTCCCAAGGTCGTCCCCATCGCTTTCCATATATTCAGCCTTAATACCTACCGGGCCCCACCTTTTGGCATTAATAGATCGTGTAAGCGGGAAAAGCCCCAATGTGTGAATGCCCGATGCTGCCGCCAAATGCAGCGGCCCGGTACCCGATGCCAGCAAACCGTCGCAATGAAATACAAACGAGATCAGATCGGCCATTCCCATCGTTCCGCTCATGTCTGTAACATGATCCGGTAATTTCGGTATCCATTCCTTAAATAATTCATGCTCTTTTTGCGAGCCGGTAATCATAATGTTAAACTTTTCTGCCGGCAGCTGCCAAATGAGTTTGGTAAAGTTTTCCATATCCCATTCACAGCCATGCCCATGCGATTTGGGGTGGATGATCAGGTTAAATTTAGTTTTGTCAAGCTTGCTTTTGAGTTCTTCGTTCAGTTCAGCGCGTGGCTTAAAATTATCGGGGTATAAGGCGGCTATTTCAGCCAACGAAGGAATATGTGTGACACCCAACTCTTTTAAAAGGTAAATGTTCAGCTGCGCCTCATTCAACGGCGAATTTTTGCGGCTTAATTTTATCAGCCGGTTACAGTTAAACCAGTTATAAAACTTACTGGAGGAGCCGATGCGTATATTTATTCCTGCTTTACGTGCGAGGATAGCAGTTGGCTTATGCGAAAAAATATGTACAATAGCATCTATGTTTTTTTCGCGGAGTGTGTTTACCTGCTCTTGTTCAGGCAATAACTTCAACTCATCGTAATTGATAAAATGATCTATTGCCGGGCAGCATTCAATAATAGCTTTGGTATAGTTTCGCCCTAAAAAAGTAATGGTTAAATGCGGGAAAAGCGATTTTAGATAGATACAGGCAGGCAATGTAAGAATAACATCGCCCATTGCATCTGTGCGGTTAATCACTACATGCTGAATTTTATTAGCTAATATTGACATTAGTTTTTTAAAGCTTGTATGCGCATTTTTGTTGTCTGCAATAATAAAAAAATAATACGGCCCCGCAGGCGATTATTTAGGCGAGACCTATATGAACAACGCAAATAAAATATCAGCCATATCCTTTACCGATTTTAAATCGGTTGCACGTGCGCTCACTGTTGTTGAGAACGACCTGCCAGGCGCTGCTGATCTGCTGAAAAATCTGAGATTCGACAAAGAAGCGCCCATCATTGGTATAACCGGACCGCCGGGAGCCGGTAAAAGCACACTGGTAAATGCTCTTATTCATCAATTGACGGAAAGAGGAAAGAATGTGGCTGTACTGGCGATCGACCCCACTTCACCTTTCAATTTCGGCTCCTTGCTTGGCGACAGGATCAGGATGACCTCGCATTTTAACAGCCCCAATGTTTTTATCAGGTCACTGGCTACACGCGGCTCACTTGGCGGGCTATCAGCCAAAACCATCGAGATGAGCGATGTGCTAAGGGCTGCAGGTTTTGATTATATTTTTGTGGAAACCGTGGGCGTGGGCCAGTCGGAAATAGAGATAGCCGGACTGGCGGATCTGACGCTGGTTGTACTTGTACCCGAAAGCGGCGATGAGATACAAAATATCAAGTCGGGACTGATGGAGATTGCCGACGCATTTATCATTAATAAAGCCGACCGCGACGGCGCAGACTTCTTTGTAAACAACCTGAAAAAACTGGCCGGCGAGAAACACAAAAGCATTGCCGTTATAAAAACCGTGGCTTCGCAGAACACGGGAATTGAGGAGGTGATAAACCTGATAGAAAAGCCAAATGGTCAAAAAACTGAACGCAGGGCGTTATTACTGACCGAAAAAGCATACAGTTTGATCCGCCAAAGGCGAATGGCTAACGTAGATAAGCAAAATTTGCACCGCCAAATTGCCGAACTTGTTGATAAAAAGGATTTTAACCTGTACAGTTTTGTAGACAAATGGTGAATTATATACATCGAAAAAGCAAATTGCATTTGCTTAAATTTGCTGCAAAGTGTAACAATTTACTTACGCGTTAACATTATTAACTATTCATGATCGATTCGATCTCATCTGCCTCAACAGGGATATCGGCCATCAAGTCGACATTACCATCTTTCGTTATCAGGATATTGTTCTCCAGCCTGATGCCCAGGCCTTCTTCCGGTATATAAATACCTGGTTCGCAAGTCAATATATTGCCAGCCTGGAAAGGTGTATACCGCCCGGCAAAGTCATGCACATCAAGACCCAAATGATGCGATGTGCCATGCATAAAATACTTTTTATATAATGGCATTTTAGGGTCCTGCTTTTCAACGGCATGTTTATCCAGCAAGCCTAAACCGATCAGTTCGGCGGTCATTATTTTTCCAACTTCCTCATGATATTCGTTCCATACAGCGCCGGCAACTATCATTTTTGTTGCTGCGCGCATTACTCTCAAAACAGCGTCATATACATCGCGCTGGCGTTGTGTAAAACGGCCGCTTACAGGTATCGAGCGTGTCATATCTGCATTGTAATTAGCGTATTCGGCGCCAAAGTCGAGCAGTATTACTTCGCCCTCTTTACATACCTGGTTGTTATCAATATAATGCAGCACAATGGCATTTTTACCCGACCCAATGATCGGGTTATACGCATGGCCGGTAGCACGCTGCCTGATAAATTCATGTATGATCTCTGCTTCTATTTCATACTCTGCAACACCGGGTTTAACAAACTTCAGCACACGCACAAACGCATCACGGGTTATGCCGCAGGCCTTTTTTGTCAGCGCTATTTCAATATCAGACTTTACCGGCCGCAGCTCTCGCATGATCGTCGCCGAACGTTCGTAATGATGTAATGGATATTTCACGCGCAGCTCATCCAGCATGCGCAGATCGCGGTAGGGCACTGAAAAGCTGAAACGGTCATTTTCGTTTGTGTTGATGTAGATATTATCGGCATAATTAACAATGCTGTGAAAAATTGCGTCGAATTCAGAGAGCCAGTATACATTTTCGATTCCGGAAGCTGCACGTGCTTCCTCTTTTGTATACTTGTGTCCTTCCCAAATTGCAATGTGTTCATTGGTTTGTCTTAAAAAAAGTACTTCTCTGTATTGCGAATTAGGACACTCAGGATATAATACAAGAATACTCTGTTCCTGGTCGATTCCGCTTAAATAAAAAAAATCCGGGTTTTGCTTAAATATAAATGCCTGGTCGCCGCTCCTTGGGAACTCGTCATTTGAATAGAAAATAGCTATAGAATTGGGTTTTATTCGTGAAACGAAATTTTTTCTATTATTGGTAAACAAGTGCTCATCCACAGGTAGATATTTCATTTTTTATACTATTAATAGTTTTATCTAAACAATTTTTTTAGTTTATTTGTATTAGTAATACAATTTTTGGAACAAATTTTGGTATCCGTTTCAAACTTAATTACTAATTTTGGAAAAAATCACAATTAAATCGTTTAATCTTAAAACTATGAATTATTCTACATTAAAGAAAACAGTCGCATTATCTGCTGTTTGTTTGATGGCTTTCGGCGCTGCAAAAGCCCAAACCGCAGACACAACAAAGACAGTGTCATCTGACATGGCCTCTGCCAAAAGTTTTGGCGGACTGTCACAGTACAATCACATTAGCATTGGTGTTAACGCAGGCGTTACTAACGACCTGATTAACTTCACCAACAACGCTACTTCACACTTCAAACCGCAATTAGGTTATGGCGTGTCATTACGCGACCAATTGTCTCACTTCTTCAGCTTATCATTGAACTACAATGGTGGTAAAGTTGAAGGTGATGACATAAACAATGGCGTTGTAGGTAACAAATACGGTGGCGAAGACTTCCAAACTTCATTCAACATGGTAACCTTAAACGGTATCATTGATTTCGGTAGCGTAAGCTTTCTGCACCGCCAAAACAGTGTTAACTTTTATGGTTCAGCAGGCGTTGGCCTTACCTGGTACAAACCAAAATGGGATAATGCAGGTCAGCCAGCTGGTGCTTATGCCAACTCTTATGGCCACACTGTAGGTGCTGCTGTTGCTCCTATCGGCGTAGGTGTTAAATTCAAACTGTCTGACGCGTTAGCGTTGAACGTTGGTTACACGGTTAACCTTGTTCAGGCTTACAACTTCCAGGGTTTCCATACTTATCCAACTTTTGACCGTTACACTTACAGCTATGCTGGCTTAGAATATACTTTCGGCCCAAGCTCAAAGAAAAATATCGATTGGGTGAACCCAATTGCTATGATGTATGACGAACTGTATGATGCAGCTTTACGTCAGGAAGTTAAAGCTTTGGAAGGCCGTGTTACCAATGTTGAAACTGCAGTTGCTGACCTGAAGAAAGATTCTGACGGTGACGGTGTATCTGATCAGTTCGACAAATGCCCTAACACTCCTGCAGGTACTCCTGTTGATGGTTCTGGTTGCCCACTACCAAAAATCGACACTGCTGCATTCTGCAAATTCTGCCAGGGTAAAGACACTGTTGCAACTGGTAACGTACAGTTCGATTTCGATAGCTATGTGTTAAGGACTTCTTCTTACCCACTGCTTGACAAGAAATCAGCTGAGATCAAAGCTGCAGGTACTACTTACGAACTTGCTGGTTACGCTTCATCTGAAGGTACTTTGGCTCACAACATCCAATTATCAAAAGATCGTGCTAACGCAGTTAAAAACTACCTGATCAACTCTGGTGTTGAAGCTAAAAAATTGAAAGCTAAAGGTTACGGTATCGCTGACCCTATCGCTCCAAACTCAACCGAACCAGGTCGCGAATTGAACCGTCGTGTTGAATTCCACGCAAAGTAATAATATAGCTTGCGAAAAA
>JABDAU010000070.1 GCA_013289045.1 Bacteroidota bacterium
TGAAAAATAATCTTTACTGGGAGTATTACGATAAAAACGGAACGCCTACCTGCAAGGATGGTAATGGGTTATGGAGTTTTTATAATGATGATTTCGGTCAGGTTATATGCCAGGGGACCATCAGGAATGGTTACCAGGATGGCGTATGGCATGGTAATACCTATAGAAGCGATTCGATAAAATATTCTTATACCTATAAAAAGGGTGTGCTTTACGATCGTATGGGTTATGATAAAGATGGTAAAGCATACGCATTTAAATATATTATAGAAAGGGAAGGGTATTATGCCTACAAATACAGCTATAGAATTGGTGAAGAAAATATTGGCGGCCCTGTTGCTTTTGTAAAAGATGTGCGGGCAAATTTAAAATGGCCCCGCGATGAAAAAGGCAAAAAAATCTCAATAGATACCATGCATGTATCATTTACGATAGAAAATGATGGCACATTGACAAACATAAGTGTAGTTGGGGATGTGGATGTAAAGGTTAGTGAAGCGGTGATAGCTGCAGTAAAACAATGCAAAGACTGGCATCCGGTCAGGTATTATGGCGTACCAGTCAGAACTATTATTACCTGCCCTTTAACTTATAGTACCGGATATTACGCCGGTGCGCCTCAGGTAGAGATGCCAAATGGAATTACGAATGAGATCGGGCAACCAGCAGACATGCATACTTACTTCGGGTCGCATGTCGATTACAAAGAATTTGTGCCGGAGCTATAAACTATACCCCCCGACCGGCTCCAAAATCCTATCTCGATGCCCTTGTTGGTGTTGTCACCAACAAGTGATTGATCAATAAACCATTTTGAGAACAATAGTGGCTTTGTAGCCGGGCACCACACATTAAACACCCTCCCGAACGCCTGCGGATCGCGGTGACATTGAATGATCAGGGCTTTTTGTTCTTCGAGCGTCATGGGTTGCATTGGTTATGATGCGGGGGGGGTGATTGGTTGCAATGAATTTAGGATTTTTATTATATTAGATGTATGAAACCTTTTCGCAAATGATGATCGTGAATAATCGACTTAAATCAAGACACATTTTATTACTCGCCTTAAATTTTATGTTCATAGCTAGTGCGTTTGGACAGGAAAAGTATTTAGCTATCTATTATTTTAAATACGCGTCCGGTGATTATTTAAATAGAAGTAATCCTTACGCAAACCGTATTCAATCACTTGATGGGGCTGATTTCTTTAGGGTTTTGTTGCCGCCATCCGACGGGGATAAAAGATTTAATGTGCAGGAATACTACCCGAATGGAAAAATAAAACTTATAGGAAAGATTATACCCGAGGATACTATTTTTATAAGAGACTCTAATATCAGGCCTGACGGTACATGTGCTACTTACTATCCTGATGGAAGGAAAGAAACCATAATTAACTACCTCAATGAAACTCAGCACGGCGATGAATATCTTTTTTTCCCTTCAGGAAAGCTATATCAATATGTGATTAATTCATACAATGGTTTAAAAAGGATAGATTGTTATGATACAAATGGAAATCAAGTGTGTGGCAGCGGAAATGGACAATGGGTAGAATACGACAAACAATACAAAAATATTATTGTGCAAGGGCCGGTAGTAAATGGAAAACGTGAGGGCGAATGGCGGCAAAAGGCCCAATGGCCTGATTCAATAGGTTGTGTTCTCGATTATAAAAATGATATAATGATTAATAGTTACGGGCTCGATAAACTTGGTATTAAATATCCATTCACTGAATCATTTATAAGTGCAGGTGCCAAAGGCAGGGCATCATCATTTATTCAATCAGTTAGACGTCATTTAAAATTGTCGGAAGAATCTAAAGATGAAAAATTATTGATAGATACGATGCATATGTCCTTTATTGTTGGAAAGGATGGGAGCATGAGCCATTACGATGTATTGGGCATTGTTCCTGCTGAAATAAAAAATGCAATAATAAATGCAATGAAACAGTGCCGGGGATGGGCACCCGCAAAACTTTACGGTATATCACTAACAACACAGTTAGTACTACCAATGGTTTATAAACAAGGATACTTGGAAGATAAAACGGTTGACAGAAAGACAACGTTTCTCGCAGGTATGGTATCTAACAATTCCGGAATTTATTTTCACAATGACTTAAAATATTGGGAAAAAATATTACCGTCAGATTGAGTATCACCCCAGCTGTCTAAAGTTAGAAATTTCGACGATTGCCCGGTTGTGACCGGTATCTATATAGGAAACATTGATTAATACGGATCTGTAGCGATGCCCTCGCTCCCGCAAGCGCAATGTCATTAGGTTAAGGAAAATGTGCTTGCCCTCCTTGTGCGAAGCAAAGGGAGGGCCGACAAGCGGCTTAGCGAAGTCGGGGTGGGTAAACGGAGCGCGATGGGTTGGAAAGCGACATTTCGGCCATTTTCGTTAACATAAAGTCCTTAACTTAATGACATTGCGCTTGCGGGAGCAAAACTAAATCCGCAATCAAGACACCCCAACCGGCTCCAAAATCCCACCCAGCAACTCCATCGCCTCATCAATATCCCTCACCCCATCAATACTCAATCGTAAAGTGTTTTTCACTTCCTTCAGATTGGTCCGTCGCGGATTAGCCTGCACAAATGAGAGCACCTGCCTGAAAACCGGCGTTTCAAAATAGGCCGATTGCTGGTTGGTGATAAAGTACCCGCGCAGCACGCCTTTTTTAAGCGAGATCTTTTCAAAACCTATCGCTTTGCCCAGCCATTGCAGGCGGATGGTGTTCAGCAGGTCGTTCACCTGGCGGGGAATGGGGCCGAAGCGGTCGTGCAGTTGTTGTTCAAAAGCCAGCAGCTCGGCTTCGTTTTCCAGCTTGGAGATTTCGGCATACAGGTTATAACGTTCACTCAGACTGGTCACATACTCATTGGGGATGAGTATTTCCATGTCGGTATCTATTTGTGTAAAGCTGATGAACGGCCGCGGTTTTTCCTCGGCAAACACATCGCTGAACTCTTCGTCCTTCAGTTCCTGTATGGCTTCGTCCAGTATCTTGTGATACATCTCAAAGCCTATCTCGGCAATAAAACCGCTTTGCTCGGCGCCCAGCAGGTTACCGCTGCCGCGGATGTCCAAATCACGCATGGCCACATTAAAGCCGCTGCCCAGGTCGCTGAACTCTTCAATGGCGCTCAGGCGCTTGCGGGCCTCGTTGGTGAGGGTAGATAACGGCGGACTCAGCAAATAACAATATGCCTTCTTATTGCTCCTCCCCACCCTGCCGCGCATCTGGTGCAGGTCGCTCAGGCCAAACATGTGCGCGTGGTTAATGATAATGGTGTTGGCGTTCGGGATATCCAAACCGGCCTCGATAATGGTAGTGGCCACCAGCACATCGTATTCACCGTTCACAAATTTCAGCATCACATCCTCCAGCGCATCGCCTTCCAGCTGACCGTGCGCTATACCCACGCGCGCCTTCGGCACCAGCTTATGGATCATGCCGCCCAATTGCGGCAGGTCATGCACCCGGTTATGGATAAAGAAAACCTGCCCGTCGCGATTGATCTCAAACTCTACGGCTTCTTTAATCAACTTGTCGTTAAACACATGCAGCTCGGTAACTACCGGCTGCCGGTTTGGCGGCGGGGTGGAAATGATGGAAAGATCACGTGCGCCCATCAGACTAAAGTGCAGCGTACGCGGGATAGGCGTTGCGGTAAGCGTAAGCGTATCCACATTGGCGCGCATCTGTTTCAGCTTTTCCTTTGTGGCCACGCCAAACTTCTGCTCCTCGTCGATGATCATCAGGCCGAGGTCTTTAAACTTCACGTCCTTGCTCACCAAACGGTGCGTACCAATAATGATATCAACCTTGCCATCCTTCAGTTTCTCCAGCGTGTTCTTGATCTGCGCGCTGGATTTAAACCGGTTCACATAATCAATGTTGCAGGGAAAGCCCTTCAGGCGATCGCTGAACGTTTTATAATGCTGGGCTGCAAGAATGGTGGTCGGCACCAATATCGCCACCTGCTTGCTGTCGGCAACGGCTTTAAACGCCGCGCGGATGGCCACTTCGGTTTTGCCGAACCCAACGTCGCCGCAAATCAGGCGGTCCATCGGGTGCGGCGATTCCATGTCGCGTTTCAGATCGGCGGTTGCTTTTTCCTGGTCCGGCGTATCCTCGTAAATGAACGAGGCTTCCAGCTCGGTTTGCAGGTAACTATCGGGCGAGAACGGATTGCCTTCTTTCGACTTGCGCACAGCATAAAGCTTGATCAGGTCGCGGGCAATGTCTTTAACTTTTTTTTTTGTGGTTTTCTTCAGGCGCTCCCAGGTATCGGTACCCAGCTTGTTCATCTTCGGCACGGTGCCTTCCTTGCCGCTGTATTTGGAGATGCGGTTAAGCGAATTGATGTTCACATACAGCAGGTCGTTATCGGCATAGGTCAGCCTTATCATTTCCTGCAGCTTGCCGTTCACATCCACCTTTTCCAGCCCGGCATATTTGCCGATGCCGTGGTCGATGTGCGTTACGTAATCGCCCGGCTTCAGCTCACGCAATTCCTTCAATGTAATGGCCTGCGAGCGTTGATAGCCTTTTTTGAGCTTATATTTATAATAACGGTCGAAGATCTGATGATCGGTATAGCAAGCGATCTTCTGCTCCCTGTCCACAAATCCCTCGCGAATCGATATGCTTACCGGCGTGAACTTTACAGTTTTATCCAGGTCGTCCAGTATCGCGTAAAGCCGTTCTATCTGCCGCGCCGAATCCGTCAGTATAAAGTTCTCTATCTTCTCGGCTTCGTTATTTTTAAAGTTGTGGATGAGCAGGCTGAAATCTTTATTGAACGACGGTTGCGGACGCATATCAAAATTCACCGTTGCATCCGGGTTGTAAAAGAACTGCTTGCCAAATTCCACTATCGGGAAGTCGCTTAATTGCGAGGAGATCAGTTTTTCATCCGTAAAGCTGAACTTCGGGTCTATCCAATCCGGGTTCTTATTCTTGTCGTCCTGCGAAAGCGCCTTCCACAACTGCGTGGCTTTTTTGTGGCCATCCTGTATAATGTCAAACGTAAACTGCACATCCTTTATCCAAACCTGCGTGCCGGGGTCAACATATTCCAGTAAGGAAATATTGTTCTCCGTTAAAAATTTTGATTGCACGTTAGGCACAATGGTAATGCTCTTCACCTGCTCAACCGAAAGCTGGCTTTCTATCTCAAAGGTTCGGATGGACTCGATCAGGTCGCCGAAAAACTCCACGCGGTAAGGCAGGTTATGCGAAAAGGAGAAAATATCCACTATCCCGCCGCGAACGCTGAACTGCCCGGGCTCGTACACAAAATCAACCCGGTCGAAATCATATTCCACCAAAAACTCGTTGATGAAATCGATGCTGAGCTTATTGTTAACGGCAATTTCAAGGGTATTCTTTTCAAGCGATGAGCGGTCTATCACCTTTTCGGCCAAAGCCTCGGGGTAGGTAACAATCAGCTGACCGTATTCCGTAGCGTGGTTCAGCTCGTTCAATACTTCGGCGCGGGCCAAAACATTGCTGCTGTCGGGTTGCGTAAATTCAAATGGTTTGCGGTAGGAGGATGGGAAAAGCAATACTTCCTTACCGGTAAGGTTCTCCAAATCTGCCTGGAAATAGCCGGCTTCCTCGCGTTCGGGCAGCACGAAGATCATATGCTGGTGCTGCAAAAAATACAAAGCTACCGCCATGGCCGAATCACCCGATCCGACAAGTCCACGAAGCTGAACCCTTGGGTTTTTTGATGCATTAAGCGCATTTGCCAGCGCTTTTACACGTTCATCAGCCTTGTAACGCTCTAATATGTCGCGAATATTCAAAACTCCGGCAAAGATACGAAAACCATGCGTAATGCTGGCATCAGCATAAATCCTGGTAGTGTCTCAGTTTGAATTTGACTTAGCTTTTCCATTTATGAGCAGGTTTTCGATTAAAATATCAATTTCGATAAACTTGTTGGCAATCTCTAAAATATCTTCTATGGGAAAATCTAAATTAATTATTTTCCATCCCTGCATCAAAGTTAGCGGCCCGAATTTCATACTAACGTTTGGCCAATTGTGTTCATGACTTTTAAACTGTTCTCTAAAGCCGTCAGCAAATTTTCTACTGGTTATAGCATAGCCATTAAGCTTTCTTAGCTTTAGTGCATGGATGTTGTAAAATAATTTATGCTCTTTGATACCGGCATTACTAATCCAGATAGAAAAAAAAATCGCAGGGCCTGTTTGCGGTTTTGCATCCGGATTATTTGCCCAATGCTGTTTTTGTAATCTTAAAACCACGGAATCTAACCAAACACCAGTTTCCACTTGCAATTGCTTTTGATTCAATAGTCTTTTGTCAAGTTTATCAATAGCTTGCTGAAATAAGGATAAATAAAAAGTGGTATCCATGCGGTGCTAAACTGAAATGTAACAGTACATCAAAAATAAGTTAAATTAAAACTGAGACACTATCCAAATTCTCAAACATATATAAAACAATATCACACAGAAATAACTTTTTAGTGATAATCAACGTATCTTTATTATACAATTATTTACCAAATATCTCTGAAAATGAAAAACGCATTTATTACCGGCATCGTTATCGGCGTACTGAGCGGCTTATGGTTGTTCATTATGCATCTTGCAGGTTATGATCTTACCGGCGACCAGGTTTCCCCTTTTGAATACGTTTCATGCATCATCCCCATCGTAGTACTTTTTGTAGGCGTAAAAATATACCGCGACAGAGACCTCGGCGGCAATATGGGCTTCCTCGAAGCGCTCATCCAATGCTTTAAAATATTGATCCTTGGCGGCGTAATAGCCGGTTTCCTTGGCGTATTATATATCAGCTATATCGAAAAGGCCAACAACCTGAGCGATTTCTCCGGACGCCTGTTCGGCGCATTATTGATTGGCATTTTAAGTGCGCTCGCCGTATCTTTAATACTGCACACCAAATCAAACAAGGTTGATTAAAAAGCTTTTCCGTAAATATTCTGAGCTAATCTTCTGGGTAGCTGCGCTCATCGCATTGGGTGTAAGCAACCCGGCAGGGCCAACGCATTATATCCTCTGCCCGTTCAGGCTCATGGGCTTTACCTGGTGCCCCGGCTGCGGCATAGGGCATTCCATAGCATGGCTGCTGCACGGCAATCTAAAAGCATCATGGCACGCACACTGGCTGGGCATACCCGCGCTATTAATGATCGTTTACCGGATTGGCGTGTTGTTTAAAGATAATGTGCTGGGGTACGGAGATTTTGATAAACGAATTGCAAATGCAGGAATTGTAAGTAAACATTCCCCTAACCTCTAATCACTGATCTCTAATCTCTAACACAGGGCGTTGCCTGCGGCCCGGGCTTTCCGCTCATACGCCCGCAGGCCTTAAGCGCCAGGCCGGTACCCGCTGCAATCCCTAACGCAAATTGTCTGAACCATGATTCATCGGATTAAAGGATTTCCCTGATGCATATCGTGCGGCTGTCATCCTGAGCTTGTCGAAGGACGCGGGCAAAGGCCTTTACGCACTATGGTTCGACAGACTCACCATGACACCGCTCTTCTCACCAAAATATTTCCTAATCACCAATCACAGATCACCAATCACTAAAGTTTCAAATCCTCCAATTTACTCTCTTCCAAAACCACCCTTTCGCTCTCATCACCGTTGCCATACTGCCATTTAATCAGCCGGATGCAGCCATCCTCAATCTCGATCCCCGTCATATCGCCATCGTCAAAACAGCAACAGCCACTGTTAAAATAAGTGTCCAGGTAGCCGCTGAAATCAGGCATTTTATCGCCCTTTCTATGCAGCACGTCTATCTGGCCCTGCAGTTCGTTAATACGTTTTAAGTCTTTATTTTTTTTTGCTTCTTCCAGCGAATTGTACAACATCTCGATATGCGTGAACGATTTAAACACCGGCTGGTGCGTATGCCCGGTAATGAGCAAAGTATTCTTCCGCTTCGAGCTCCATTGGTACATCATCTTATTATGCGCGGTCTTCAGCTCATCATTGGTTGATGGCGTATTCGGGTTGATATACAAATAAGCCTGGAACGGCGCCCACACATTCGACACAAACCATTTACTGAACCAGTTGCCATCGCTTTGCAGGTCGCCCTGGTGACCGTGCGTCATGTAAATAGCGAGTGTTTGGTTGTTCACCAGCGTTTGCAGGATGATGCCTTCATATATCTTTATGCTTTTGCCATACAATTGCATCAAACCCAACGGAGCAAGCGGACTATTATCCCAATACAGGTCATGATTGCCAAATACTTTAACAAAGGCCTTACGGTCAATAAAGAGTTTTTCCTTCTGAAACGTGGCCTTATTGTGCTTCTTTACGGTGAGGAACAGGTTTTCCCAAAGCTCTTCGCTGTCGCCCAGGCAGATGTAGGTAAAGTTTTTATTATTATAATGATCCAGCGCCGCAAGATAATTTTTGGCGGCTTTGGCAAAAATGTCAGCGCCATCGCGGGCGCCTTTATGCAGATCGGAGAAAACGATGAACTTATCTTTATTTTTATCAAACGAAAAAACCAACCCCCTTTTACCGGGATTGGTCGTGATATTAAGGTATAGGTCTGAAAGGGCGTGATCAACCCGTCGTTTATCAGGGCGTGATGACCATTTATTGGCTAAAGTAATGACAGGCTTGGTAAGCAGTCGTTGTAGGAAGCGGCGCATATGGAGTTAACATAACTGTTACGTTACTGTTTAGCTATTTTTAAAATATACAGCTAATAAATATATAGATGAACCAACTATCGACGCCGGAAAGCATGTCTTTATAATAGGTATCACAATCGTTCCAGGTTTATATCCACGGTGCCGGTTTCAAATAAGGGCTTATAATTTCTATAACATTCCTTTCAAAGGGCAGGTCGTTCCTTTACCCGCCACCGACAGGCTGGCCATTTGCAGGGGTGGTTTTAGGTATGTATTTATTAAAAATACCCTCAATAAAATCCACACCCGAATAGCCGCCTGCTATTATGCCAATTGCCAGCTGCAGCGTGATCTTTTTGGGCGTATCGGTATCGGTAAAGCAAGAAACCAGCATAGCCAATGCCCCGGCTACGAAACCGATGAAAATGCTTACTAATAGCCGTGAGCTGCTAAAATCGTCTTTTTGCTGGCCGGCTGCCGTAGCTGCGCTATTGCTGTCGTTCAGTTTTTTCAATCCTACCACAATGCGTATCCCCTGGCCCAAAATGCCGAACAAGCCGCCCAGCAGCAAATTCAGCGTGAGTTCTGAAGCGTTCATGATCAATTGATCCTGATATAATAATATACAGCGTAGTTTTTAGGCCTGGTCTCGTTACCTCCGGCGGCTGAGCTGCCAATAGGATTTGCGCCTGCGCCAGAATTTGAGCCAAAACCGCCGCCCACAAAACCATGGCCGCCATCGGCATATTGAACCCAGTTTTCAAACGTGTGCGCGTGATTTTGAAAAACATCTGCCTGGTAGCTGTCCCTGTTCCTGGTGCCGTCAGGATCACCCTGGTTATAAGGAATAATTGCAGTATTCGCCGGATCGATAACATTGTTGCACCTTAAAAAAACGCCGCGGTAATCGGGTACATTTGCTTTGCCTGTTATCTTGTTGAAAGCAGAGTTACTTACAATTCTGCCATCCGCTGGCGCCCATAACGATTTGGCTGCATCCCAGGCTGAGTGATCGTCTAATTGTTTCTGAAATTCGTTCCATGACAGGTAAGACGTAATGATAGTACCTACAATAAAAGTGTCCATAATAATTTTTGCCTACTCTAATCCGTTTTCGGCGTAACCCGTAAGCGGTCAACCATTGATCGCTTAAGCCAAAATTGAGGAAACAACGGCGCCTTGATAATGAGGAGATGACGGGACTTATAGATATTTTGCCCGGATAAAATACCGTGAAAACACGGGGTGTTAATGACTGCTTCGGGTTGTACTTTAGCAACAAACCCTTAAACAATTAGCACATGAAAAAATTAAATTTTTGGGCAGGCATAATATTAGTATCAATATCAGCTTGCTTGTATTCCTGCAAAGGCGGTAACCAAGGTAATAGTCAAGATTCTTCACAGGTTACAGGAAAGACAAAAGGCGGTAAAGTTCAGGTTACACTAGATGGGATTGATTCGGCCACCGCGCGTGGCATGATAGATACGTTTCAAAAACATTCATCTGTGTATACACCTGATATGTTTAATTTTTTAGTAAAAAAAGACACGTTAAAAAAACTGGTTAAGTTGTTAGAAGATGAATATGCATATGGCATAGCACATAAATTGAAGCATGTTACCGATGGGGTAAGGTTTTATTTTGCTATCGACCCTAAATTTCCTCAAACAATCACAATGCTCGCCGTGGCAACTATAGATAGCAGTTTAACAGATTTTCATCATGATTATTACACACATTCTGATACCGCAGATCTTATTAAACTCCGTTTAAAGGGAGGGCTGGTATATGCTGCTCAATCACCGGGAGCTTCACTATATTACCTGTGCGACACTTGTAAAGATGATACCATAAATTGTAACTATTACAAAAATCCGCACTATCTGAAAAGGGCCGTCGCTGAAGCAATGGTGAAAGCTTACGGGCAGGCACAACCGGCTAATGAAGTACATACTAATGCCGAATGGTATGATCTGAAAATGCTAAAAGCAATGGCAGATGATTCCAGGTGCGACGGAATACGTATTTACTTTGCCAGGCATGCATCAAATGAAGCTGCTTTTCCAAAAAGAGCTTGTTTTGTGATCACTACTACGCACATTTATCCCGGAAACCCTAAAGTTTACCAGGATTATTTTGATTGTCAAACACTTAAAAGTTATTTCATAGAGTCTGAAGCAAGAAATCCCAAATGGTATGATAAGAATAAATATTTAAATCCATTATATCCGGGTCAGGATAATGGCAGCTTATGCCCGTTGAATTGTAACTAATAATCTCAGGTTATTAAATTCTTAATAGTGAATGAATATATTACCCCTTACACCGTAATAGAAGTTATATGTTTTATAACGGCAGTTATTTGTCTAAATAAAGATAAAGAACCTGGTTGGAGGGCACTTATTCTGCTGCTTTTTATTACCTGCTTTGTTGAAATTGGGACCATCCCAATGATCAACATGTTTAATAAACATTCAATAGCAGTAAATTCGAATGCGTGGGTTTATAATATTCTGTTGCTGTTACAAATGGGTGTTTTTACACTAATGTTCGACAACATATTAGGAAGATTTATAAGTACCAGACTCGTAACTATAATTAGTGTAATTGTTTTTACCCTTCTTTATTTGTATGAACTATTTTATATAAATAAAGAAGGGATATTTGAATACAATTCAATAACAAATTCATTTATCTCAGTATTGTTCATAATACATTGCTTATATTACTATTATCTTATCTTAAGGGAAGATACTTATATTAACCTTAAGTTTTCTGCTGAATTTTGGTGGGTAACCGGAACATTGCTTTTTTACTATGGGAATATTGTTTGCAATGTATTTTATAACGTTTTAAAGCAACCGCAATATAATAAGGCTGTACATTATTCATATATAATAAATACGCTCATATTAATATTATACGGCTGTTGGATTTATTCTTTTATATGTAGAAAATGGCTATCGAAGTTCGAATAATTCTTATCACATTAATTTTTCTAATAGCCCCTGCTTTTTTATTGATATATGTTTACATATACAACAAACGCAAAAAACGCCACATCGAAGAAAAAGAGCACCTTAAAACCACTTTCCAAAAAGAGCTCCTGAAAACACAGATCGAAGTTCAGGAGCAAACGCTCAATAACATCAGCCGCGAGATACATGACAATATTACCCAGGTACTGTCATTTGTAAAGCTGAACCTGGGTATGATCGAAGAGGCAGATGCTGCCACAAAAAATAAAATAACCGAAAGCCGCGAGCTGGTTGCGCAGACGATAAACGATTTGCGCAACCTTTCAAAAAGCATGAGCTTTGAGCACATTGCACAACTCGGACTTGTAAAAACACTCGAAATAGAAATGGCCCGGATCAGCAATAGCGGTTTGATCAATGCTAACCTGGTCATCACCGGCGAGCCTTACGCGCTGGGCGAGGAGCGCGAGCTGGTGTTGTTCCGGATCTTCCAGGAAGCGCTCAATAATACCCTGAAACATTCGGGCGCTAAACATTTGAAAATCACCTTGCAATATTCTGAACTATTATTTAATTTAACACTCGAAGATGACGGTGCCGGCTTTTCTGCCCCTGATAACGAAAGTACTGTTGGTTCGGGATTGAAAAACATGCAAAGCAGGGCAGCCCTGATAGGCGCTTCTGCTGAAATTAGCAGTTCGCCTGGCACAGGTTGTTGTATTACGGTAACCCTAAACCCTTTTAAACAACAAGCATATATCGATGATACCCCTTCAGATCGTTCTCGTTGATGATCACCGGCTTTTCAGGAGCGGCATAGCCTCGCTTATTAACAAATTCCCGCAATATAAAATATTATTTGAGGCAGGTGATGGTGAAGAGCTTACACGTAAGCTTACCCCAAAGCTCAAACCCGATATTTTGCTGCTGGACATTAACATGCCTAAAAAAGGTGGTATTGAAACCGCCCAATGGGTGCGCGAAAATTATCCCGATGTAAAGATCATCGTACTCTCGATGTTTGAGGATGCCGAAAAGGTGCTGCAGATGGTAAAAATAGGTGTTAAAGGTTACTTGCTGAAAGATGCCGAACCGGCAGAGTTTGTGCAGGCATTGGAGCGGGTGGCAGAAGGCGATGTTTACTACCCGGAGTTTGTAACCAAACATCTCATCAATAATTTTCACCAGCAAAGCCAGGCGGTGAAACTTAACGCCCGCGAATTAGAATTCCTGAAACTTGCCGGATCTGAGCTTACCTACAAAGAAATTGCCGACCAAATGTGTATCAGCGCACGTACCGTTGATGGCTACCGCGACCAGCTATTTGAAAAATTACAGATAAAAAGCCGCGTAGGACTGGTTTTATATGCCATAAAAAATAAGCTGATAGAGTTGTAATTTGCTAAATATATTAGCAAATTTGTATTATGGCACATGCGGATAATGAGGAGTTTTTTAAGGGCCGGGGCGCACAAATAAACGTTCACAACAAATTTCTGAAAACCAAGTATGTAACCGATCATATAGAAGGGTTGGATGAACCGCTATTGGAAAATACCACCACGCAGATCTTCGAGGAGAACCCGAAAAAGATCGTCAGTGAATCAAACAGTCCCGATCTGAGCCATATGTTTTCCATTAACCCTTATCAGGGTTGCGAGCATGGCTGTTTGTATTGCTATGCAAGGAATAGCCACGAATACTATGGCTTTAGCGCAGGGTTGGATTTTGAGCGGAAGATTATCGTAAAACGTAATGCCGCTGAATTGCTTAAGCAATATTTCGATAAAAAAAATTATGAGCCGGTGGGCATCCTGCTTTCCGGCAATACCGATTGCTATCAGCCGCTGGAACGTAAGCTAAAGATCACCCGCTCGCTATTGGAGGTGTTTTTGGAATACCGTAACCCGGTAAGTATCATCACCAAAAACAATGTCATCCTGCGCGACCTGGACATACTGAGCGAGCTGGCCTCCATGAATTTGGTACATGTAAACGTAACGCTCAACTCGCTGAATGAGCAGCTGCGCCAAAAGCTGGAGCCGCGTACCGTAACGGCCACCGGCAGGCTATCGGTAATTGAAAAGCTATCGGCAAAAGGCGTCCCCGTAAGGTTAATGCTTGCGCCGATAGTACCCGGCCTCAACAGCACCGAGATCCCCGATGTAATAAAGGCCGCCGCCGACCGTGGCGCACTGGCTGCCGGATTTACCATAGTACGCCTGAATGGCAGCATTGCCGAAATATTTACCGACTGGATATACAAAGCATACCCCGACCGCGCCGAAAAGGTTTTGCATATGATAAAAGAATGCCACGAAGGCAAACTGAACGACAGCGAATTCGGCCGGCGCATGAGCGGCGAAGGCCCGATAGCCGATTCCATCCACCAAATGTTCAGGCTGGCCTGTAAACGCTTCCTGGCCGGCAGGGAAATGCCGCCGTTTGATTACAGCCTGTTTGTGCCAAAGAAAGGGAAGCAGGGGACTTTATTCTAGAAATGAAGTGCTTTGTGTTGGGGAGATTTTTTTGAATTCCCTCCCAGGGGAGGGGTGCGCCGGATTGCGCGTAGGCAGGGAGGGGTTTGTACGCTATGCAATATTAACCATGCGGTGATTTACCCCTCATTCATTTTTTTCACAACCAACACCTCAATCAAAACCCCAATAAATACCCCAACGGTATACGACAATAAGTCCCCCCAGTTAAAAACCGAACCCAATACCAGTTTACCAAACAAGGTTTGCCTAAGCCGCTCTATCCACGGCTCAGTATATAGCTGGCTAAACTCCATAGCATAGCTGAATAACAAGCTATAGATCACTATTGCTTTCACAGGCTTATTAATAAACACAAATCTGAACAGGAAGTAAACCAGCGTAGCCCAAAGTACATCACCAATAAATAAAGGAATAAATGTATAGTGCCGGGATAGCAAGCCTATGATAATGGTGAAAACGATGAATAATAAATAAGTGATGTGTGGCTTTTTCATCGCTGACAAAAGGCCTACCGCGCTTTATAGATCATTACCACAGTTGATTCATGGCTTTCGCCGCTTTGCTCCTTTACCTGGTACAATGCCGAAAGCTCTAATAAGCTATCCGTCAGTTTTTCGATATGGTAAGTTTGTTTACCTGCCAGGAAAATGTAACTGCGGCTTACTTTATAAGGGTATACCGTTGAGCCATTGTTAGTGGCAATGGTGCTGTAGCGCAGGGTATCCTTATTGCTCATGTCGATAGTGTTATCACCGATCCAAAATGAGCTGGAACCTTTAAGGTTTGATTTTGCGGTATCTATCTTTTTAAATACCCATACTTTATTAATGGATACTTTACCACTGTCATTTGCAGCTTTCTTATGATCGCCAGCGCAGCCATATAAAAACAGGGCAAGGCCGAGGGCGCAAATTATTTTTTTCATTGGGTAGGGGGATTGCACCAGCAAGATAAACAAAAAAGGCCTCATTATGAGGCCTTCTGATATTTTTACTCCCCCTTCTCCGAAGGAGTCCTATGGACACGGGGTGGGGGTGGGCGAAGCTTATGTCAGCTCAGCTTCAATTTCCATTGCCATGTGCTCGTCAACCAATATACGGCCACAATGCTCGCACACAATAACTTTTTTGCGCTGGCGGATGTCAGACTGGCGCTGAGGCGGGATCTGGTTAAAGCAGCCCGAGCACGAATCGCGTTGGATAGTCACTACTGCCAGGCCGTTCTTTGCATTATTGCGCAGGCGGTTGTAAGCAAATAATAAACGCTCTTCGATGTTCCCTTTAGCCTTGTCAGCCTGCGAGATCAGGTCGTTCTCTTCTTTTTCAGTTTCGGCGGTAATGGTGCCTAACTCTTCCTTCTTCACATCCAGGTCGCTTTTGCGTGTCTCAAGGTCGGCAAGCGCTTTTTCGTAAACCTGTGTTTTGGTTACGATCTCGAAACCATACTCACGGATCTTTTTCTCGCTCACCTGTATATCAAGGCCCTGGATCTCGACCTCTTTTGTGATCGCGTCGTACTCGCGGTTGTTTTTAACCTCGTTAAGCTGCGCTTCGTACTTTTTAATGTTGGTCTGCGCCTCTTTGATCAGGTTTTTGCGGGTTACGATGTCATCTTCCAGGTCATCCAGCTCACCTTTAATTTTTTGTATGCGGGTTTCTAAACCAGCTACATCATCCTCCAGATCAGCAACTTCCATAGGGAGCTCACCTCTTATCTGGCGGATCTTATCAATTTTGGTGTGGATGGTTTGGAGTTCGTATAAAGCTTTAAGCTTTTGCTCAACGGTTTGTTCCATTAAATACTAATATTATGAACAGAGTTTGTATTATATTCCTAAAAACGGATGGCAAAGATACAAATTTTTTTATACAAAAAAGTATAATTCCATTGTAAATTACGCTGTTAACAATTATTAACTAAATGTTTTGGTCGCAATCAATAATTCCCTCCCGGGGGAGGGGTGTGTTTGGATGTGTGCAAAGGCTGGGAGGGGTTTGTCCGCCATGCAAATTAGCTAATCCCTTCTCTACCTTTTCCTTGGGAAGGAATCGCACAACCCTTGCTTTTATCGCTTTATATAAAATACTTCACCGGGTTGGTATTAACATCCGTCAGTCTTAAGAATAACGAACTAAACTTGGTTTTTATCATATCATGCAGCAATTGCTGGGTAAATTGCTCACTTTCATAATGGCCGATGTCGGCGATAATGATCTTCCCCTCGGCATCAAAAAACTCGTGATATTTGTAATCGGCCGTAATGAAAATATCTGCACCAGCGCTGATCGCCTGCTTCAGCAGGAAACCGCCCGCCCCGCCGCAAACCGCCACGCGTTTAATATGCTTGCCGGATAACGCTGTATGCCTGATCACGTGTGCCCGCATCCTGTCCTTTACAAAACTTAAAAACGCCTCTTCATTTGCAGGGAATTCCAGCTCACCGATCATACCTGCACCTACCTGCTGGCTGTTGTTGGTGATGTTGTAAAGATCATAAGCCACCTCCTCGTATGGGTGGGCCAGTACCAAAGCCATCAATATTTTGCTTTCCAGTATCGCAGGGTATATTACCTCTATTCTGATCTCATCCTCGGTATGTCGCACTCCCGGTTCGCCAACATATGGGTCGGTATGCTCATTGCCTTTAAAAGTGCCGGTACCTTCACTGTTGAAACTCGTTTCGCTGTAATTACCAATGCTGCCCGCACCCGCATGGAAAAGTGCATTGCGTACCTGTTCGGCCTGTGCCAGCGGTACGTAAGTAACCAGCTTTTTGAGCAGGTTAGGTTTGGGCGATAATATACGGGCATCCTTCAGCCCTAAAGTATCGCAAATGCGCTTGTTCACGCCAGTCTGTATGTTATCGAGATTGGTATGAATAGCATAGATCGCGATATTATGGCGGATAGCCTTTTCTACCACTCGCTCCACATAAGTTTTGCCATTAAATTTCTTTAATCCTTTAAAAACGATAGGGTGATGTGAGACG
>JABDAU010000071.1 GCA_013289045.1 Bacteroidota bacterium
GCCGCCGCAAAGAAATAGGTATCCGCAAAGTACTGGGCGCGTCCATTGGCAATTTGTGGTATAACCTCTCTCGCGAGTTTTTTGTACTGGTTCTTATTTCATTTATGCTGGGAGCATCGCTTAGCTGGTATGTAATGGATGTGCATTTTGAAAAATATACTTACCATACTGATCTGAGCATATGGGTATTTGCGCTAACGATGATATTAAGCCTGGCGATATGCCTCGTTACGGTAAGCTGGCAAGCTATCCGGTCAGCGCTGGCTAACCCGGTGAAGAGTCTGCGTTCGGAGTGAAGATTAGGTAATCAGAGATTAATAGGAAGATCAATATTCATGCTCTAATCTCTAATGCCCACTGTATCATAACCGGACAGCAGGTGTTACGGTTGCGGACACTGGACAATTTTATAATCATTTAAATATCTGGTTTACAGTCGATTGTATTTTGGTATAGCATTGGGTTAAATATGTGTAACGAAAATCAACCCGTCATGATCAGAAACTACCTTAAAACGGCATACCGCTCACTTTTGAAAAACAGAGGGTTTACGGCTATTAACGTATTGGGCCTTGCTTTGGGATTAGCAACTTGTTTGCTCATCGTGTTTTATGTGTTCGACGAGTTGAGCTATGACAGGTACAATACCAGGATCGATAGAATATACCGTGTAAACAATGATATTAAGTTTGGAGGCAATGAGAATTCATACGCTCAAACGCCTGCGCCTACAGCGGCATCAATGAAGGCTGCCTTCCCCGAAATTGAACAGGTGGTGAGGTTGAGGAATAGGGGCGGTTTCCAGGTGAAAAAGGGCAGCCAGGATATAGAAGAAGACAACATGGTTTATGCCGATGCATCGTTGTTTAACGTCTTCACCATGCAAATGATCGACGGAAATCCTGCTACAGCTTTAAAGGAACCGCATTCGGTAGTGCTTACAGATGAAATGGCGCGGAAATATTTCGGCCGCACCACCAACGTAGCAGGCCAAACCATGACTTTTGGCGATACCGCTTTTTACAAAGTTACCGGCGTTATCAAAAAGCTGCCGAAACAATCACACTTCAACTTTGATTTCTTCCTGTCGCTATCCACGCTTCATTCTGAAGAAGATCTGGCATGGTTTTCCAATAATTTTTATACTTATATACTGCTCCGCCCGGATGCCGATCCTGAAAAATTACAAGCCAAACTGAGCCCTTTTATGCGCTCGCAGGCCGGCCCGCAATTGCAAAGCATCCTTCATTTAGATTTTAACCAGCTTGAAAAACAAGGGAACTATCTCCGTTTCTCAATAACGCCATTGAAAGATATCCACCTGCAGTCGCATCGTGTAGGTGAGTTGGGTATGAACGGCAGCATGGGCACTGTATATATTTTTTTATGCATCGCCCTGTTTATCCTGCTCATCGCCTGTGTAAATTTCATGAACCTGTCGACCGCCCGCTCGTCCAACCGGGCAAGGGAAGTAGGCGTGAGAAAAGTATTGGGCTCAGCGCGCGTGCAACTCATCATACAGTTCCTTACCGAGTCCGTTTTAGTGACTTTGGTTGCTGCCGCTATCGCTGTGTTTGCTGCCTGGGCGTTGCTGCCTGTATTCAACCATATGGCAAATAAAGAATTGACGGTAACGCCTCAAATTATAGGCTGGCTGTTGCCGGTTATGTTAGGCATTATTTTACTCATCGGTTTTGTGGCAGGGGCATACCCGGCTTTTTTCCTGTCTGCTTTTCAGCCCATACAGGTGCTTAAAGGCAAACTGGCAAATGGTTTTAAAGGCGGTTTCCTGCGCGGGTCGCTGGTGGTGTTCCAGTTTTTTGTGTCTATCGTGCTGATCATCGGCACGTTGGTCGTATATAACCAGCTGAAATATATACAAAATAAGGATATGGGTTTTAACCGCGAACATGTGCTTATTATTGACCGTGTATGGCAATTGGGCGATAAGGATAAAGCCTTCCGCAGCGAGGTAAGCCAGCTTGCAGGGGTGGAGAGCGCCTCGTTAAGCGGGTTTTTGCCAACATCCGATGCGGGCAATTCCTCATCTTTCTTTAAAACCCCCATACCGGATCAAAAAAACGCGGTGCTAACACAGGAGTGGCCAGTTGATGAGAGCTACATCCCTACACTGGGTATAAAACTGCTGGCCGGCCGTAACTTCTCTGCGCAAATGCCTACCGACTCAGCCGCGGTGATCGTAAACGAAGCTACCGCCAGACAATTGGGTTTTGCCAACCCGCTTAACCACGATCTGTATGCCCCGAACGATCAAATGGCTAAAACATTTAAAAAATACCACATTATAGGTGTGATAAAAAACTTTAACTACCGTTCGATAAAGGAAGGTATAAAGCCATTACTGCTGATGTACGGCGAAGACCGCGGTGCGGTAACTGTACGCATAAAATCAAACAATATACCTGCGCTGCTCGGCCAGATAAAAGCAAAATGGGCATCCTTCCTGCCAAACAAAGAATTTGTTTCAAATTTTATGGACGATGAGTTTAATAACCAATATCGTACGGAACAGCAGACCGGTAGCATCGTGGTCGCATTTACATCATTGGCCATTATCATCGCCTGCCTTGGTCTGTTTGGATTGGCTGCGTATGCTGCCGAACAGCGCACCAAGGAAATAGGCATACGCAAGGTTTTAGGTGCGAATGTATCAACCATTGTAAGCATGCTTTCAAAAGATTTTATTAAGCTGGTTTTAATTGCCATTGCCATTGCTATACCGGTGGGTTGGTACGCCATGAACAAATGGCTGCAGGATTTTGCTTATCGCATACACATCCAGTGGTGGGTGTTTGCCGTAGCAGGATTGGCTGCCATCATTATCGCGTTTTTAACCATCAGCTTCCAATCGATAAAGGCAGCGTTAACCAATCCGGTGAAGAGTCTTCGCTCGGAATGAGAGATTAGAAATCAGAGTTTAGAGATTAGTAAAATAAATTAAAATTTTCACTCCGCCGTTTGGCGGAAGTTTAGGAGGGGTAAATGATACGTAACTATATAAAATCGGCCTGGCGCAATATTGTACGCCACAAATTTATTTCGGCTATCAATATATCAGGTTTGGCTATAGGTTTAACCTGTTGCCTGTTGATATTAGCCTATATCATCAATGAGTTGAGCTATGATAAGTTCAACACAAATGCAGACAGGACCTATCGCGTTACACGCATATTTTATGATGCTAACCATACGCCAACCCTGCACCTGAGTGCCGTGGCGCCACCGTTTGGCCCGTTATTGAAGACCGCTTTCCCCGATGTGGAAAAGGTGACAAGGCTTTACCCGGCAGGGACGGTTGCGTTTAAGTATAACGACAAGCTTTTTAGCGAAAAGGATGCCTATTTTGCTGATGAATACTTTGGCGATGTATTTAACCTTGATATTACCGAGGGCGACCGCAAAACCGCTCTCACAAATCCATACACAGTGATCATGACGGCGGAAGTAGCTAAAAAATACTTTGGCAATGCCGATCCCATCAATAAATCTGTAATAATTGACAATAATAAACATGCCTTTGTAGTTACGGGAATATTTAATCCTTTCCCGGCTAATGCGCATTTGCACCCTCAATTACTGCTGTCATTCAATACCTTGAGGGATACGGCCATGTATGGGGAGAACCAACTGGAGACCAATTATGGTAACAACTCCTTTTATACTTACCTGCTCTTTCCTAAAAATTATAATGCAGCAGCGGTTGAAAGCCGGCTGCCGTCTTTTTTGGATAATTACGTGCATTTCCCAGGCGCGCCACCAACATCAAAAACATCAAAATTCACTTCGCTAACACTCCAAAAGCTTACCGACATACACTTAAGATCGCACCTTGACGATGAGATTGAAAATAATGGCGACATTAAACGGGTCTACATCTTTACCATCATAGCGCTGTTTATCCTGGTTATTGCCTGCATCAATTACATGAACCTTTCCAGCGCGCGTTCGGTTATCAGGGCCAGGGAGATAGGGGTAAGAAAAGTTGTAGGGGCTCAACGCGGCGAGATCATCTGGCAATTCCTCGGTGAATCGGTATTAATTACCTGGATCGCATTGCTGATCGCTGCGATGCTTACTGTCTTTTTATTGCCTGTTATCAATAAAATATCAGGTCTTAATTTGTCGCTCCAAAGCCTGCTGCAAGGGCAGGTACTTGTGCCGTTACTGCTGCTGCCTTTTTTCGTCGGCATTATCAGCGGTATTTATCCGGCCATATTTATGTCGTCGTTTAAGCCCGTTTCGGTGCTGAAGGGTGTTCTGAAGATCGGTTCAGGAGGCATTTCTTTCCGTAAGGCACTGGTGGTTGCACAATTTGGCATTTCTATTTTCCTGATAGTAGCTACTGCAGTGGTATTTAAGCAATTGCGCTATATGCAGCAGGCATCGCTTGGGTTTAATAAAGATTATATTATTGATATGGGATATGATCAATCCCTCGACCCCCGTTACGATGCTTTTAGAAATGACTTGTTGCGGAACCTGGCGATTAAAGAGATTGGCCGTTCATCACGTATTCCATCAGGGAGGTTACTTGACGACCAGGATGCCTATTTTCTGGAAGGGGCAAAATTACAACCCAGTAAGATCGATATCAAGTGCCTCGCAACCGATTATGGTTTTATCCCGGCTTATGGCATGCAGATGGCCGCAGGGCGTAATTTCTCCAAAGATTTTGCTACCGATACGGCCAATTTCATCATCAACGAAACTGCAGTTAAAGCGCTCGGTTGGGGCAGTGCCGATAAGGCTATTGGCCGGGATATGAAATACGGCAGTGGTAAAGGCAAAATTATCGGTGTAGTAAAAGATTTTCATTTCGAATCGCTGCATCAAAGTATTATTCCAATGGTATTTTTTATGCCTGCACGGGGTTTCTATCAGCACATGTCTGTAAAGGTGTCGGGCAATAATTTATCCTCTGCTATCGCCGCTATTCAAAATACCTGGCATCAATACCTGCCCAATGATCCGTACGGGTATACGTTTGTCGATGATAAATTCCAGAAGCTTTATACCAACGAACAGCAGCAGGAAAGCTTTGTGACCATTTTCTCCTGCATCGCCATATTTATTGCTTGTCTGGGCTTATTTGGCCTGTCGTCGTTCACCATATCGCAGCGCATAAAAGAAATAGGCGTGCGTAAAGTACTAGGCGCCAGCGTACCGCAAATCGTAACAGAATTATCAAAAGACTTTTTGAAACTGGTGCTTATCGCTTCGGTATTCGCATTGGCCGGGGCCTGGTGGGCAATGGATCAGTGGCTGCGCGACTTTGCCTACCGGGTAAACATAGGCTGGGCTATATTCATTTTAGCGCCGCTGGCAGCATTGATCATTGCCTTTGCAACAATAAGTTTTCAATCGGTAAAAGCAGCGTTGATGAACCCGGTGAAGAGTCTTAGGAGTGAGTGATCAGTAACCGGTGATTTGTGATTAGTAAATAATTTCTATAAATCTCTCCCCTTTAAGGGAGTTTGGAGGGGCTTCAATGATAAAAAACTATTTAAAAACCGCGTACCGTTCCCTTTTGAAAAATAAAGGGTTTACGTTATTGAACGTGCTGGGCCTGTCGGTAGGGTTGGCTACCTGTTTACTGATCGTTTTTTATGTGAAGGACGAGTTGGGATATGATAAATATAATGCGAATGCCGACCGTATTTATCTCATAACGGAAGATCTAAAACTTAACGGTAACCACATGACTTCTGCCGCAACCGAAGCGCCTTTGCTGGAAGCGGTAAAAGGTAGCTATCCGCAGATAGAAAAATCAACACGTTTGATACCACCTGCGGACGGGCTTTTTATCTCTCCCAATAAATTTTACGTCAAAAAAGCCAACGGGAACATATTGGAGAAAAAGATATTGTTGGCCGAGTCATCGTTGTTCGATGTTTTTACATTGCCCATGCTTTATGGCAAATCTGCAGGATCGTTAGACGAGCCGCATACAATGGTTATAACCGAAAGTACCGCTCAAAAATACTTTGGTAAAACCAATGTGGTAGGGAAGATGCTTACGATAAATGATACCGTAAATTATAAAATTACAGGTGTGATAAAAGACATCCCTAAACAGTCACACTTCCATTGTGATTTTCTCTTGTCGTTTTCATCTTTTCCTGAAAGCCATGTGCACGGATGGGGTTATTGCAGCATGCACAATTATGTGCTGGTAAAACCCGGTACTGACATTAAAAGCCTTGCAACCAGTATAGAAAATGTGTCCCTTAAAAATTCCTTCTCACCCAAGGCGTGGACTGTAAACGGTAATTTTTTTCACGTGGTATTGACCCCGGTTTTGGATATCCATCTGCGCTCTGACGCATCCTATGCGTTGGAAACAGGCGGCAGCATGATGTATGTGTATGTTTTCTCAGGCATAGCGATACTGGTGTTGCTGATCGCCTGCGTCAATTTCATGAATCTTTCTACCGCACGCTCTTCAAACCGTGCAAAGGAAGTTGGCGTGCGTAAAGTTTTAGGGTCTTCGCGTAAATATCTCATCGCACAGTTCCTTACCGAATCGATGCTGGTAACATTGGTCTCGGCCATTATCGGGCTGGCTTTAGCGTGGCTGCTGTTGCCGCTTTTCGACCAGATGGCTAATAAACAACTGGCTATTACACAGCATACTTTGTTATGGCTGCTGCCTGCAATGTTTGTTGGAGCGTTGGTTGTAGGCGCTTTGGCAGGATCGTACCCTGCATTTTTCCTCTCTGCTTTTCAGCCTATTACAGTGCTAAAAGGCAGGGTATCCGCAGGATTTAAAAATAGTTTCCTGCGCAGCTTTTTGGTAGTGTTCCAGTTCTGTATTTCGATAGGGCTAATTATTTGTTCGCTGGTCATCTACAACCAGTTAAAATTCATCAACAATAAAAATCTTGGGTTTGACCGTAACCAGGTTTTGGTGATCAAAAACACCAATGTGCTGGGCAAACAGGCTAAAATACTGAAAGATGAGATAAAACAAATGCCCGGCGTACAAAACGCAACCCTGTCGCTATACCAGCCTACCGGCGATGAACGGCTGAAAACCGGCCTGTTCCCGGACAGGACTATTGACATTAAAAGAGATATCCTTACCGAGTTCTGGAGTGTAGATGAGAATTACATCAACACAATGGGCCTGAAGCTGGTAAACGGTCGCAATTTCTCAAAGGAGATAGCATCTGACACTGCCGGCATCATCGTTAACGAAGCTTTTGCACGGAAGTATGGCGCGAAGGATCCGCTCAATAAAACACTTTATCGTGATAGTTATGGCATACAGCCGTATCATATTATAGGTGTAGTTAAAGATTTTAATTACGCTTCTCTTCATAGCGAGATCATGCCACTGGCGCTGGTTTATGCCGAGGATAATGGCGCTATAAGTATCCGCTTGCACACTTCCGACCTTACCGGGTTGATGGCGCAGATCGAAAACAAATGGAAGGGCTTTTCGCCTAACCAGCAATTCAGCTATTCGTTTATGGATCAGGATTTTGATGCTACATACCGCTCTGAGCAGCGTACCGGTACCATATTTATTTGTTTTACCACGCTGGCTATTTGCATAGCCTGTTTGGGTTTGTTCGGGCTTGCCGCTTACGCCGCCGAACAGCGCAATAAAGAAATTGGCATCCGCAAAGTGCTGGGTGCAAGTGTATCCGGTATTGTGGGCATGCTTTCAATAGATTTTATTAAGCTGGTATTTATCTCCATCCTCATCGCGTCGCCGGTTGCCTGGTGGGCAATGAACAAATGGCTGGAGAACTTCGCTTACCGGATGAACATACAATGGTGGATAATAGCGCTGGCAGGCTTTACAGCCCTGTTTATCGCATTTATCACCATAAGCTTTCAATCCATCAGGGCGGCAATTGCCAACCCGGTGAAGAGCCTTCGCTCGGAGTAAGAGATTAGAGGTTGGAGATTAGAGATTAGTAAAATGGCATTATATCATAAAATTTCCTCCCCGTAGGGGAGGCCAGGAGGGGCAAATGATCAGAAACTACATCAAAACCGCGTGGCGGAGCCTGAAGGGTAATAAAGTATTCTCTTTTATCAATGTGTTTGGCCTGGCTGTAGGGCTTACCTGTTGCATGTTTATTGGCGCGTACCTTTATAATGAGCTTAATTATGATACTTATTCGGTAAACGCCAAACAACTCTATCGTGTAGGCGTGCGCACTATCAGTAACGGTGGCGGTACCGAATTTCCCTCGGTTGATATTGCCGTTGCACAAGGGATAAAAAATGCTTTTCCTGAAGTGGTGGCTTATACCCGCATCACGAATGACCATCCAATGTTTATCAAGTACGAGGGGAAACAATTCAAGGAAGAAAAGCTGATGCTGGCTGACCCTAATTTTTTTGATATGTTTTCCATACCGCTACTTGAGGGTGACAGCAAAACCGCCCTTGCCGAACCAAACAGTATGGTGATAACTAAAGCGATAGAGAAGAAATATTTTGGAGATACAGATGGCCTGAATAAAATGCTTTCGGATGGTCACAAATTATACAAAGTGACCGGCATAATCGATCAAATACCGGATAATTCGCATTTTCATGGCGACTTTTTTGTCAGCATGTCATCAGAAATACTGCCTTCTACACCACAGACGTGGAGTAATGTTGGCTTTTATACCTATTTATTGCTAAATAATAGTGCAGATCCTAAAAAGCTGGAGTCCCGTTTCCCGCAGCTTGTTGCAAAATATGTAGTACCTGAAACACAGCATGATATGGGCGTTAGTCTTGCCGAAGCGCAAAAAGAGGTGGGTAATTTTCTGTTCTATTTAATGCCGCTAACGGACATTCACCTGCATTCAGCAACCAAATATGAAATGGAGCCAAATGGCGATATCAATTATATCTATATATTCGGCGCATTGGCATTGTTTATATTGATATTGGCATGTATCAACTTCACCAACCTGGCAACAGCAAGCTCGGCAAAACGTGCAAAAGAGATCGGTATACGTAAGGTATTAGGTTCTGAAAAGAATAAGCTGATCTGGCAATTCCTCACAGAATCGGTAATGTTAACTTTACTGGCCATGGTGCTGGCATTGGGCGCGGTTTACCTGCTGCTGCCTTATTTTAATGATCTCGCCGGCAAGCATATCACTATGGCTTTCTTTCTTGATCCGCGTGTTATTGCTTTGGAAATAGGGTTGGCGTTGCTTGTTGGCTTTATCGCCGGTATTTACCCGGCATTTTTCCTGTCGTCATTCAAAATATTGTCTGTTTTAAAGGGAAGTAACGCTGCACCATCTTCAGGGCGTGGGGGCTTACGTAGCAGTTTGATCGTGTTACAGTTTGCTATATCAACCTCACTGATCATCGCCACTTTCATCGTTTACCAGCAATTGCATTATATGCAGAATACTAAGTTGGGCTATAATAAAGACCAGGTTTTGGTATTGCACGATACTTATGCGCTTTATAATAATATAGAACCATTTAAGCAGGAATTGCTGAACAATAGCAATGTTGTAAATGCCACCATTTCCAGCAATGTACCCGGTTCGGGGAATTATGGCGGCACGGAAGTTTATGCGAAGGATATTGCCGACAAAGGCTCACGCTCCGAAATACAGATAGGTATTTTCAATATCGATAACACCTATATCCCTACTTTAGGCATGCAACTGGTAAAAGGCCGTAACTTCTATCCCGGCAACCAGGATGCAGACACCTCATCGGTTATTATCAACGAAACTGCGGTGCAAAGCTTGGGCTGGGGCAACGAAGATCCGCTTGGTAAGGTCATCATCCGCTCGGGCAATAAGCACTATACCGTTGTGGGGTTGGTTAAGGATTTTCATTTCACATCAGCCAAACAAAAGATCGGTGCACTGATGATGCTGCCAAAGCACAACAATGGCTCTATTATGCTGAAAATAAAAGCGGCAAATGCACAGGCATTGATCGCTGATATTAAAAAGCAATGGGACAATTTCAATACAGGCGTGCCGTTCAGCTATTCGTTCCTTGATGAGCAATTTGCCAAAATGTATAGTTCTGAAGAACATTTCGGCGAGATATTTACCACGTTCTCTGTTATTGCGGTAATTATCGCGTGCCTTGGGTTGTTTGGCCTCGCGGCATTTATGATAAGGCAGCGGGTAAAGGAAATAGGCATCCGCAAAGTGCTGGGTGCATCGGCAGAGAGCATTACGTTTATGCTCACCAAAGAATTTTTAAAGCTGGTGCTGATAGCGGCTTTGATCGCATTTCCGCTTACCTGGTACGCCATGAGCAAATGGCTGCAGAGTTTTGCTTACCGGATGAATATCCATTGGTGGGTATTCCCTGCGGCGGCGGCTATAGCCATGTTTATAGCATTCGTCACCATAAGCTTTCAATCGATTAGAGCAGCGATTGCCAACCCGGTAAAGAGTCTTCGGTCGGAGTAAATAAATGTGTTTATTGGTTCATTAGCTCACTTGTTCATTAGTAGTCAAGTTGAGAACTAGACACCAATGAACTAATAAACAACTGGACTAATGAACTAACAAGATGATCAGGAATTACATCAAAACCGCATGGCGCAACTTGCTGAAGAACAAGTTTTATTCAGCAATAAATATTGTGGGTTTAACCTTTGGGTTGGCTATTGGCATTCTTATCCTTTTGTGGGTACAGGATGAATTTAGCTTTGATACCTACCATAAACAGGCTGATAATATCTATCGCATGGAGCTATGGGGCGGTACAGGCGCCAGCAAGCAGATCTGGCCGGTTACAGTTTACCCAATGGGCATGCTGGCCAAACAGCAACTGCCTGAGGTGCAGGAGCAGGTACGCACTACAAGGAATAGTAATTTTTCGCTTTATAAATACCAGGATAAAGTTTTTGGTGATGAAGATGCAGTTTTCGCCGATCCTTCGTTCTTTTCGGTATTTACCTGCCCGGTACTAAAAGGCAATCCTTCAAAGCCTTTTACTGATGATAATTCCGTGGTCATTACCCAAAAAACTGCTGAGAAATTTTTTGGCGATGCCGATCCGATAGGTAAGGTGATCGTTGCTGATAAAAAGCAGAATTTTACCGTAAGCGCAGTGATCCGGAACTTTCCTGAAAGCTCCAGCTTTCAGTATGACATGATCATGCCAATGGGCTTTTTTGTGAATAAAGTATTGATCCCGCAAAAAGCTACTCCTTATGATGATTTCGACAGTTATAATTACCAGACCTATGTTGTGCTAAGACCCGGCACATCATTAAAGGTGCTTTCTGCCAAGCTAAATAAGATCCATCTCAGTCATAGGGCATCAGATACCGATGCCGATTATCTGTTGTTGCCGCTGACAAAAATGCACCTATATAATGCCGACCTTTCGGACAAGGGCATTTCCACCGTACGTATATTTACAATTGTTGCTTTCCTGATACTGGTGATCGCCTGTATCAACTATGTTAATTTGTCTACGGCGCGTTCTATGCTTCGTGCAAAAGAGATCAGCATGCGTAAAATAGTGGGCGCTGCAAAAATACATTTGTTTATGCAGTTCATTATCGAAACCAGCCTGTTGTTTATCCTGGCGGCTGCATTAGCGCTAGGATTGGTTTATGTGCTGATGCCAATATTTAACCAGGTTGCCGGCAAGCAATTGATCTTCGATCTTACGGATAAACACATCTGGATGGTTATTCTGCTTACCATTTTGGGAACATTGATCGCATCCAGCATTTACCCTGCGATATTGCTTTCCGGCTTCGAGCCGCTAAAAGCGCTGAAGGGCAAAATATCAGCTACGGTAGGCGATGTAATGTTCCGTAAAATATTGGTGGTTACGCAATTTTCGTTCTCTATCATATTGATCGTCGGCACGATCGTGATCACCAGTCAATTGCGTTATATCCGCTCCAAAGCGCTGGGTTATGATAAAAGCCATGTGTTTTCGATATGGATGCGCGATATGATGCCCCACTATGATGCAGTAAAGGCCGAACTATTAAAGCAACCGGGTATATTAGACATAACCCGTTCAAATCAATACATCGTTCAAATGGGAGGTATATCAGGTGATAACGATTGGGACGGTAAGCTTCCAGGTCAAACGCTCATCCTCCACCCTGCGAGTGTTGATAAGGATTTTATCCCTTTCTTTAAAATGAAGATGGCTGCCGGCTCGGGCTTTACAGGTGCAGTGAACGATAGTACGCATATCATCCTGAACGAAGCCGCTGTAAACCAGATCGGTCTTAAAAATCCTGTTGGCAAGCGTTTCCGGATGTGGAAATATAACGGAACGATAATAGGTGTTGTAAAGGACTTTCATTATGCATCGATGAAGGAAAAGATAGGGCCGGCAGCATTTTATTACGCACCACAATACATGGCTACAATGTATGTGAAAACCACTGGCAGGGACGCTCAAAAAGCGATAGCCGCAGTGCAAAGTATTTATAAACAATACAATGGCGAATTTCCTTTTAAATATGCTTTTTTGGATGATGTTTTTAATGACATGTACAAAGGCGAGCAGCAGGAAGGTACGTTGTTCGATTACTTTGCAGGCATCGCTATATTTATTTCATGCCTGGGTTTGTTAGGCCTGGCAGCATTTACGGCGCAGGTGCGCACCCGCGAAATAGGTGTACGTAAGGTGCTGGGCGCCAGCGTAAATGGTATTGTTGGCCTGTTGGCAATGGATTTTATGAAGTTGGTGCTGATAGCTATAGCCGTAGCTACCCCAATTGCCTGGTACGCCATGCATAACTGGCTGCAAACTTATGCCTACCGCATCGGTATAGAGTGGTGGGTATTTGTAACCGCAGGCGCTTTGGCTATTGTGATCGCGTTTATTACCATCAGCTTCCAATCGGTAAAAGCGGCATTAATGAACCCGGTGAAGAGCCTTCGTTCGGAATGAGCTATGGCTCTCGAAGAGCGTTTGAGCCGATATAAACAAATGACCAACATGATAACTAATCTGACCATTCAATATGTTTAAAATCAATTTGAAACTTGCCTTTAGGAATATTTTCCGTAACAAATTGTATGCTGTAATCAACATTGCTGGCCTAAGCATTGCCAGTGCGTTTTGTATACTGGTATACATGTATGTAAGTAATGAGCGCTCATTCGACAATTTTCATAAGGATGGGGAAAATCTTTATAGGGTGGAGGAGAGCGATATTTTCGCTTCATTTAAGCAGGATAAGGCTAAGAAAAGTTTTTTGTCATTTTTAATGAACAAGGATGAGCAACAGAAGAATATGATAACGACGCCAATGGCGTTTGCTATCGATCTGAAAGCAGATTTTCCGGAAGTACAGAACGCGGTGCGTATAAAAGAAATGTACAACCCGGTTATACGTATTGATAATCAAAGTTATAAGGAAAAGGAGGAAAACTGCGCCTATGTTGACCAGGACTTTTTCCAGGCACTCACTTTCCCACTGGTTGAGGGCAATCCTGCGTCGGTACTGGCCGATAACAAAGATGTTGTAATAAGCGCGAGCCTTGCGAAGAAATATTTTGGCAAAGCCGACCCTATAGGAAAAACTTTGAATGTTACCAGCGATAAATTACTGCTTACGGTTACAGGTGTGGCTAAGGATTTTCCGCAAAACTCAAGCTTCAGGTTTGATATGCTGGTGCCGAGAAAAGCAGATGTTTACTATAACGAAGAAATGAAAAATGGTGTCAATAGCTTCAGTGATTTGCTTATTATCAGACTGGTAAAGGGAACTGATGCTGCTGCGTTTCAGCATAAATTGGATGTATTTACAAAAACCTACTTTAAGCCACTTACGGATGAAATGGCTAAAGAAGTATCCAAAACAAAAAATGCTGCTTTTAGAGTTTATTTAAGGCCGTATGAGCAGGCACACTTTAATGCAAGTGAAGGTTGGGGGCATTTTACCGATCTCAATAATATTTATGAACTCGTATTTTTAACGGGCATAATTCTGCTCATAGCCTGTGTGAATTATATTTTGTTGACACTGACGAGCACCATTTCACGTTCGCAAAATGTAGGAGTGCGCAAAACCGTCGGCGCAAGCCGTTCGCAGATAATAGCTCAATATTATACCGAAACACAGCTGATCGCATTCATTTCAGTGTTTGTAGGTTTTCTTATGGCAGTATTGTGTTTGCCATTTTTCAATGCCCTCACGGGGTCTGATATGCAAATCTCCAATATGCCGCTAAACATGGTGGCCTTCCTTTTATTGATTATTGCGATAGCCATGGGTATTATAGCCGGTATCTATCCGGCGTTAACCATGTCGGGCTTAAAGCCGTTGAATATTATGCGCAGCTTTTCGGCATTCAAACTTAATCCTGTCGTATCGCGTGTAATGGTTACCGTACAGTTTGGTGTGTGTGTATTATTAATTATATCGGCATTGGCTATTAATAAGCAGATGCATTATATCAGTTCGGCTGACATGGGGTTTAGTACCGACCAGGTAGCACTGATACAAAACCCATACAGTTGGGATGACATGAAGGACGCTGTGTCGTTGAAACAACGGCTTAGCGATTTTGTGGCCAGCCAGCCCTCCATGGAAGGAATGACGACCGCATCATTTGCGTTTGCCGGTTACAACTCCAACGGACATTACGTAGGCGGACAGCATATAATGATTCAGGAATTGGGCGTTGATTATAATTATTTGCCATTTAATAAAATACCGATCATAAAAGGAAGAAACTTTTCGCCGGCTATTGCTGCTGATACAGCAAGAATAGTGTTGAGTAAAGATCAGGAAATAGCAAAAAACTCTGAAGTCAGGTCGAATATTATTGTTAATGAAACGCTTTACAAAATGCTTGGCAAGCCACAACTGGATGTACTTAACCGCGAAATGGGGGGCGTAATAATAGGCGTAAGCAAAGATTACCATACAGATGACCTCACACAGCCAATAAAGCCATCTTATCATAAGGTTAATGCCCGTTATGTAGGCTATTATTGGGTGAAGATAAAGGCTGGGCATAGCATACCGCAGGCTATGGATAAACTACGGGCATTCTGGGATAAAGAAACTAACAGCCAGCCATTTAGCTTTACCTTTATGGACCAGGAGGTTGCCAAAAGTTATAATGCCTTTACCCGGTGGATGATGACTGTTACTACTGCCTGTATACTGGCCATTATTATTGCCTGTTTAGGTTTGTTTGGTTTATCGGGCCTTACTACACTTAACCAAACTAAAGAGATAGGTATCCGTAAGGTGCTGGGCGCATCCGTTTCTAACCTGTTTTTACTGTTGAACCGTGGTACCATAATCATGGCGGCTGTTTCGTTTGTAGTAGCTGCACCACTTGCATTTTACTTTGTACATGAATGGCTCAATAATTTCTCATATCGTATAAAACCTGATTGGGGATTGTTTGCCCTCGCTGCAAGTATAGCCATGGCGACGGCTATTATATCTGTAAGCTATCACACTATTAAAGCGGCTACGGCAAATCCGGTGAAGAGTTTGAGGTCGGAATAAGAGATTAGAGACTGGAGATTAGAGATTTAGGAAAAAGACAGAGCGATACTGCAATTCCTAATCTCTAATCTCTGATTAACTAATCTCTAACCCCAATCTGTATCATTATCGTACACTCATTGTACGCAGGCGTACAGGTTATTTGCCTTGTGGTGATGTAATGTATTGATAAACAAAGTTTTATGTTTTGGTATGCGATTTAGTTGATTTTGTGACTAACCGCTCCGATCATGATCAAGAACTACTTTAAAATTGCCTGGCGCAATATCTGGAAGAACAGGATATTCTCCGCCATTAACATTTTTGGCCTCGCCGTAGGTATGGCCGCGTTCATTATTGTGATGTTGTTTGTTTCGTATGAAAAGAGTTTTGATAATTTTCATACCCGGAACATTTACCGCCTTAACGAAGTACAAACTGTAGGCAACCAGGGCGCCACGCAAAAAGTTGCCCTTTCTATGTTCCCGATGGGGCCTGCGTTGAAGCGTGAGCTCCCTGAAGTGAAAAACTTCACCCGTGTGCATTGGAGCATGAAATATCAAATGACCTTTGATAATAAAAAGATATTTCTGCCGCAGATATTCTTTGTCGATTCCACCTTCTTTAAAATATTTGATTTTAAAATGCTGCGTGGCGATATGCAAACCGCTTTGCTAAAGCCGCATACCGCTGTTTTAACCGAAGGGACCGCAAAAAAATTATTCGGCGATGCCGACCCGATGGGAAAGTCGATAACCCATTATGGAGACGATACTACATCATTTATTGTAACGGGCATAATGGCCGATGCACCCAAAAACTCGCAGTTGCAGTTTGATGGCTTATTTTCATTCAGCAGTGTTTACAAACCGTGGATGTTTAATAACTGGGGCGGCAACTGGCTCAATACCTATCTCGATCTGGCGCCCGGCACTAATGTTGCCTCGCTTGAAAAAAAATTCCCTGCATTTATAAACAGGCATCTTGGCCCTAACAGTACAAAGTTCATGCAGCTGTTTGTATTACCGTTAAAAGATGTACATGCTAACTCAGCCGATATTGGCCTCGACTATATTAACTATCAAAAATTTGATAAAAAATATACAGCGCTGTTTGGCATCATCGCACTTATTGTATTGGTAATCGCCTGTGTAAATTTTATTAACCTGTCTACCGCACGCTCGGCAGAACGTGCAAAGGAGGTAGGTATACGTAAATCTATCGGCGCACATCGCTTTCAACTGGCTGCGCAGTTTTTGGGCGAAACGGTAATAATATCGTTCATGGCATTGTTGCTGGCGCTTGGTTTTGTTGAGCTGGCGCTGCCCTATATCAATCATCTAAGCGAAAGAGATATTTCATTGCCTGTTTTTAGCAGTCTTGGCTTTATTGCTTCTATTTTTGGCGGAACCATTTTGGTTGGGATTATTTCCGGCATTTATCCTGCAATATACCTGTCATCCTTCATGCCGGTAAAAGTTTTAAAAGGATCGGTAGAGGTTGGCAAGAATAAGGGCGGCTTGCGTAATGTGCTGGTTGTAACGCAGTTTGCCAGTGCTGTTTTTCTCATGATCGCTACCATATTTGTGCTCAAACAGCTCAATTATATGCAGAAACAGGATCCGGGTTACAGCCGCGATCAAATCGTAAACATCCCGGTTGACGGCGTCACCACCAAAAAATATGATCTGCTCAAA
>JABDAU010000072.1 GCA_013289045.1 Bacteroidota bacterium
GCAGGCAACGCCCTGTTTAATAAATTAAATATATAAGCTTGACGTTATTAAAGAGCATTTACTCCTTTGATTTGCATACGCAGAGGTGGCTTCACTTCGACAAGCTCAGTACAGGCTCCTCTCGCCATGACGTGAGGGGGTATCAGGAAACCGGTATTTTTCTCAACTCATCCTTTGCTTTGGCGAACCATTCGCGGCTGGTGCGGCGTTCGACGGCGCCGAGGTGCTTTTCTTCGTTGAGCATGTCGGAGAAAATATTTGCGGCTTCATTGTCGCGACCGGCACGAATGAGGAAGAGGCCGTATTGGTAACGCTGCTCGAAATAGCTGAAGCGGCCTTTCATGAGTTTGAATTCGGCTTCGGCTTGTTCGAGGTCGCCTGTTTTTTCGAGCGACTGCGCAAATAGCATGTGCGCTTTTGAGCGGGCGAATTGTGGCAATTTATAAAGTTTTTTGGCCAGTACGATCACCTTTTCATATTCCTGTTTATCGAAATAGGCCACCACAAGCTGGGCCATAACATATTCGTTTTCGATAAAGGCGCCTACAAGGCTCGACTCGTAAAGCCCGATAGCTTTATCGGTTTGCCCGGAAGCGAGATAGGCATCAGCCAGCTTTACTTTATTGGCGAAGGTGTCGGTAAAGCGGAGCTCGTCCTCCAGCTTTTTGATCCTGCTGTTGGGGTTGAGTACCGAACCGATGTCAATTTTGGAGTTATTGATGCGGCGGGAAAATACTTCATAATAGAGGTAAACAATAGCGCCTACGACGGGTATAATAACCACCAGCCAAAGCCAGCGGTTTACGGTTCCGCGGCGGATCATGTGGATGACGCAGAATATGTCAAGCGCCAGCACGATGTAATAGAAGTAGCTGCTTTGATCGAAATACATTCCTAATTTAAATACGCTATTGTGATAGTCAACCCAAAAATAAAAAAAATGCGGGTTTTAGGAAATGGAAATTTTGAGAAATAGGCTTAATTACCAATCTCGTCATTGCGAGCGCAGCGTGGCAATCCTAAAGGTATAGGCGGTACACGTATACCGTTTAACCTGTCGCTTTAGGATTGCCACGTCGTTGTGCTCGCGCAGTCCTGCTCACTCCTCGCAATGACGGGTGGGTTACTATTCCTTAACTACCTCATTTAAAACCGGATGGTCAAGCGTGGAAATGGAAATGTGACCCGCTTTTAACTGATCAAATACCTCAATTTCGTTTTGCCCTTTGTGCAGCCATGCTGCGGGTACGTAAAGGGTTTGCTGTGGACCGATCTGCCAGTATTTGCCCAGGTTACGGCCGTTGAGGAACACGAAGCCTTTGCCGAAGCCGCGCAGATCCAGCCAGGTATCGCCCGTTTGGGTGAGGGTGAATGTGCCCTTATATACCACAGGTTTCGTCATGGCCGGTGTAATGGCGTACCTTGAAACTGTACCCGGATGCATAAATGGCGCCGGTGAATATTTGAGGTTATTAATTGTATTAAAGGGGAATTTGTACATCTTCCAATTGGTAAGTTCCTTGTTGTTGAGCGTTACTTTTTCGGTTATGCCCTGGCGGTTATCGATGAGGTAAGGGCCGTAATTGATGCGGCCATTGTTTTCCACCAATATATCGAGCACAGCATTTGGCGTTTTTGATTCGATATTGATAGAATCCTGTTTTAATCGCCTGTCGAGCACATCCACGCGGGAGCCGTTGAGGTATACGATGGCGAAGTCGCGCAATTGCTTTATTTTGAGCAGACCGCTTACGGCGTTTTTTAACGTGGTGCGGTAAAGTACGAAACCGTAGCCCTGGTTCAATTCTTCGAAGCAAAGCGGGTGTTGTGCGATCACGGGCTGGCCAAGGTTGCTGAACAATGGCGCCCTTTCTGTGAGTTTTATATCTGCTATGGCAATGGTCTTAGCCTTTTCGGGGATTGGCGGCAACGTTTTTCCGGCCGGCAGATGCTTTTGAATTACCTCGCGAAATTTGTAGAATTTGGGCGTGGGATTGCCGGATTCATCCAGCGGGGCATCATAATCATAGCTGCTGGTTTGCGGCGAATAGGGATCGGTCCTGCTCATGTTGGCGCCATTCATGAAACCGCGCGTGGTGCCGCCGTGAAACATGTACAGGTTGATGGACAGCCCTGCGGTAAGCACCTCGTCCAGCTTTTTGGCGTCGCTATCGGCCACGCTGCCCTGGTGCGGCCTGCCCCAGCTATCGAACCAGCCGGGATACCATTCGGATATGTAATATGGCCCTTTGCCGTTGTGGTATTTGTTAATGAGCTGTTTTACTTTTTTGGGATCATCTTCGCCGTTTACAGCGGGCAGATAACCCGGCAGGTAACCGGCAGCCATTTCGCCGGGGCCGTCGCAGGTGAATAATATACCGTCAAGTCCCGCTTCGCGGAATATTTTACGGTTGATATCGAGATATTGCTTGTCGTTGCTGAATGAGCCGTATTCGTTCTCTATTTGTACCATCAGCACATTGCCGCCATGGGTGACGAGCAGCGGCTGGATCTGCTTGCCCAATTGCAAAATGTATTCGCGGTAAGCTTTGATGAATTTTGGATCCTGGCTGCGCACTTTAAGAGTTTTATCCTTTAGCAACCACCACGGGTAGCCGCCAAATTCCCATTCGGCGCATACGTAGGGGCTGGGGCGTAAAACCACCCAAAGGCCTTCCTCTTTGGCGGTGCGGATGAATTCGGCGATATCGTTATTACCGCTGAAATCGTATTTGCCGGGCTCGGGTTCCTGCGCGTTCCAGAAAACGTAAGTGCCAATGGTGTTGAGGCCCATGGCTTTCGCTTTGCGCATACGGTCGCGCCAGTACTCGCGTGGGATGCGGGTGCAATGCATTTCGCCGGAGATGATCTGCAGTGGTTTGCCGTCGAGCAGGAAGGTGGAATCGCCAAGGGCGAAGTTATGCGTGGCTTTTTGTGCGAAAGCGCAGGTGGTTAGTATGAACAGACAGAAAAAAATGCGGGCTGTTTTCATATGGTGGTTAATGAATTGGCTAAGATAGGAATTTTATAAAATGAGCATAGACAGACTAAACTAGTTGCCTGTGGGGACAATTTGGAGTTGCCTGTAGGGGATACAGACAACGGGGGGAGGGCAACAGGGGATGCGGGCTACATGGTATTAAGTTAAGGACCTTATGTTAGCAAAAATGGCTGAATATCACTTTCCAACCTATCGCGCTCCGTTTACCCACCCCGACGTCGCTAAGCCGCTTGTCGGCCCTCCCTTTGCTTCGCACAAGGAGGGCAAGCACGTTTTCCTTAACTTAGTGACATTGGGCGCGGGCTACAGGGTTAAATATCGGAAAACTAATTTAAATAACTGCTGACACTATTTTGCCAGCGTTGCCGGCAAGCAAGTGTAGCAGGATTGCAATGTATTGCTACGCTTTACACATAAAAACGCTACGGTTTTGCTACACTTTGCTACACCTAATTATTACAATATTTTAAATTAAAATACTGATAATCAATTAAATGTATAATAACAGTAGCGCTGTACCCAGGCGAAAATAATGCTGCATTTTTTCGCGAAAAAGCGCAGAAAAGTATAAAAAAATATTAAAAAAGCCCCAATTGCCCTTTATCGTCCATATCAATATCATCAGGATTTGTGATCTCGAAATCTATTTTTTTAGGGCCTGACTCCACCGATTTCTCTTGAGATTCTACTAATTCTGGCGAAGATTTCACCGATTGATCGGGCGGTGCATCTTCCTGGGTTTCGTCTTCAATTACTTCTTCTTCCTCACCTGCCACTGCCACTGATTCTGCTACCTCTTCCTCATCCTTTTCCGGTTCCGGCGGCTCAACCAGGCTTATGGATTGTACTGTATGCTGACTTAGGCGGTTGCCCATTGCCTTCATACCTTTTACGTCGATGAGCTCGGACAGATTGAGCTCGATGGTTTCAGGTATTTGCGTTTTGCCCTTTAGCTGGTCGACTTTTGCCATTGGCTCTTTGGCGCCTGATATGAAGGTGAGTTTTGAGCCGTTCTCATCGCTGATGATGCTGGTTTCTTTACCCGGCGGCGTGTTCTCGAATACAAAACGTTTAACGAGGTAATTCTTCGACTTGCCTTCGTAATGTACAACCGTGTAAACCTTCTCAGGGTTGTACTTTTCGATCAGGATCATGTTGTCGAAAAAGTGATTGTTGAGATCGAAGCTGGTGAGCTCATAAACGCCGTTGGCCATCACGGTGAGGATACGGTCGTCGCCATCAAATTCACCGAGGTATTTGCCGCGGCCGTCGGCGTTGAGGCGTTTAAGGATCTCATCAAACCAGATCTTCCTGCCTGCAAGCGTGGATATGCCTTTACTTTTCAGCACGATCTTTTTAACCGGGTACTTGGTAACAATATTGCCCATGGAGCCGCGGCCTTTTATGGCAATGGCGGCAAAATCTTCATCAAACTGAAGCTTTTTAAGCTTGGAGTGCGGCTTTAACTGGATGTTTACGATCTCGGCCTCACCGTTAGGATTGGCGCTGAAGTAATATATTTTTGAGCCTTTGGTGCCTTTGGTGAGGTCATATTCCTTATCGCGGGTTACACCGGTTACCGAGAAACGTTTGATATAGCTTACGCCGCTCTGGCCGTCTTTGTAGATCATGTTGTAAACGGTGCGCTCGTCGTTCTTTTTGAAAACGGCGACATGGACGATCTCCTTACCCACAAAAACTTTATCCTGAACTTTGGTAATAATGCATTTACCATCCTCGCGGAAGACGATGATCTCGTCGATATCGGAACAATCGCAAACAAATATTGATGATTCATCTTTTTTAAGCCCTGAGCCGATGAAGCCATCTGCCTTGTTCACATATAACTTCACATTGGCCAGCGCCACTTGTGCAGCTTCCACCTTATCAAAGGTGCGCAGCTCGGTTTTGCGTTCGCGGCCCTTGCCGTATTTTTCCTTTAAGCGGATAAACCAGTCGATGGCATAATCGGTAAGATGTTTAAGGTGATGTTTTACCGTCTTTATTTCATTCTCCAGGTTTTTGATTTGCTCATCCGTTTTCTTCACGTCGAAACGGGTGATGCTGCTCATCGGTTTGTCGATCAGCTTGCGGTAATCCTCAGGCAAGATCTCGCGGTAGAACTGCGGGAAGAAAGGTTCAAATAATCTGTTCAACACTTCGAGTACCTGCTCAAAATTTGATGAACCCTCATATTCGGGGTTCTTGTACATACCCTCCTGGATGAAGATCTTAAGCAGCGAGCTGAAGAATATTTTCTCCATTAATTCCTTTAGCTTTATCTCCAACTCTTGTTTCAACAGGGCGCGGGTAAAATGCGTGCTTTCAACAAGCAGGTCGTTCACACTCATGAAGCGTGGCTTGTCGTCCTGTATGATGCATGTATTAGGAGATATGGAGACCTCGCAATCGGTAAAGGCGTAAAGTGCATCGATAGTCACGTCAGGTGATATACCAGGCGCGAGATGAACCACGATCTCGACGTTTTTGGCAGTGTTGTCTTCGATCTTTTTGATCTTGATCTTGCCTTTATCATTTGCGTTGATGATGCTATCGATCAAACTGCCGGTTGTGGTGGTAAAAGGTATTTCGGTAATGGCCAGCGTTTTCTTATCCCGCTCAATGATCTTAGCCCTTACTCTTACCTTGCCGCCACGCTGACCTTCATTATAGGCCGATGTATCTGCCGAACCGCCTGTGGGGAAATCAGGTACGAGGCTAACGGAATTGCCTTTTAATATTTCTATCGAGCCGTCGATCAGCTCGATAAAATTGTGCGGTAATATTTTGGTCGCCAAACCTACAGCAATACCATCTGCACCCTGCGCTAAAAGCAGAGGGAATTTAACAGGCAATGTGATCGGCTCGCGGTTACGGCCATCATAACTTGCCTGCCATTCGGTAGTCTCCGGGTTAAAAGCAACTTCCAGCGCAAATTTTGATAAACGTGCCTCGATATAACGCGGGGCGGCCGCCGAGTCGCCGGTTACCGGGTCGCCCCAGTTACCCTGGCAGTCGATCAATAAATTTTTCTGACCGATCTGCACCATGGCATCGCCGATGGAGGCATCGCCATGCGGGTGGTACTTCATGGTATTGCCGATAACGTTGGCTGCTTTGTTAAAGCGGCCGTCGTCCATCTCCTTGAGGGAATGCAGGATACGGCGCTGAACAGGTTTCAGACCATCGTTTATGTGGGGCACGGCACGGTCGAGGATCACGTATGAGGCGTAATCAAGGAACCAGTTTTCGTACAGACCGTCTAAGGATACAATGTTGTGTAATTTTTCTTCGCTATTTGCTGGTATCTCTTCCGGTGTTAAATCTTCGCTCATGTAGTAGCTGTAAAAAATATGGATGGGTAAAGATATGGAAATGTAAAAAAGTGCGGATATGCAGAAGTGCAGATTTTATTAACAAGTGGATGAGGATGTGCAAAGATCATTAAAAAAATAGCGTTTATAATATTCAAGAAAGTGTGTTAACTTTAGCTTATGTCAAAGATTGAAATCGAAATAACTACACAAGAGGAGTTGAAGGCTGTATTAGCAATTTTAGAAAAGGGAGGATTGAAATATGAGATTTCTGGGGAAGGTATTGCGCCAAAAAAAGAAAGTATATTTGAGATCATAGAAAAACTCCCGAAGTCAAATATTGATCCTAATATTGATTTAAAGGAACAGTATTATAAGGATAAAGCTAAAAAATATGGCTTTAATGAATAGACGGATTTAATTATATTGTTTCTTTATCTTGTTTTGCTGCTTAGCAACAAATCTAATTACCTAAACTAAAAGATTACAAAATATGGAACCTAACGATCAAATACATTGCCCCAAATGCGGATCAACGCAGATCACAGCCAATAAAAAAGGCTTCAGCGGCCGAAAAGCTGTTGCAGGCGCGGTGCTTACCGGCGGCATAGGGATACTAGCCGGAACCATCGGCAGTAAAAAAATTATCATTACCTGCCTCAACTGCGGCAAGCAATTTAAACCAGGGGAAGGAGCGTCAACTGCGAAGACATTAAAACCTAAAATTGTTTGGAATGAAGAAGCAACGAAGCAGCATGAACCTAAAGCCAACAACAACCGGGCTAATAATAAGGTGGTTGGTAAGGTATTCGCGCCAATTTTCGGAATATTTGGAATTATTTTACTCCTATGTAGTGCATATGTGATCGGAGGTATTTTTCTGTTTATCGGTTTATTTTTTTTAGCAATGGGTCTCACTAAATAAAAATTATGAGGATCGAATTAGAATCTCGTACTAGGCAGACAACACTGTTTACCTGTTCTTCCTCATCTCTCTCAGCATCACATTATAAGGCCATTTGCGCAGCATGGCGTTTACCATATTTACAATTCGCTTTGCACGGGTTTCGCTGGTTTTGGCGTCCTTTACCCATTTGATGAAATAGTTGCGGTGCGAGCCGGGCAGCGAATTAAAAAAATCCCAGGTTTCAGGGTCCATATCCATACATTCCTTCAGGTCGCCGGGCATTTCGATCTTAAAATCATCATGCGGTTCCAGCTTTACGCGCAGCATGGCGCCGGCATTTTTGCGCAACGCTTTCCGGATCTCCGCTTTTAGCGCGAGGATGAAATTTCCTTCCCCCATAGGCATCAGGGCAAGGCCCGAAACGGCAAGGCCATCCAGCATGCCTTTCACCCTGAATGATTGTTTGTTACCCGGTTTCATTTGCTGCGCGATGTCTGCCGGGATCTCTATATAACTCCAGCCTGTTTTTTCGCCCTGTTCGTCAAATTGTAAAATAATTGTGTCGAATTCAACCATGTTTAATACACTATGTCTGTTTTATTAGCCCAATCGTAATTTTCGGCAGGAAATGTTAAATGTTTGTTAAATCAAATAAAAAGGCACATTTCGTTGTAACACATGGGCCGGTGCCGGTGTCATATAGTCGTAAATCTATTAAATAATTAAACACAACAGTTATGAAAACTTTAAAATCAACGCTGGCAGCAATCATCATATTATTCACCAGCGTAGCCGCAACAAGCGCCGCAGTTAAACCAGATCAACCATCACAAAATGATGTAGTAAACATGTACGTAAATGCCGTTAGCAATGGCAAAGCCGCCGACATGGAAAAATACCTTGACGACGAATTACAATTCAACGTTCACCAGGGCAGCAACGTAACAACTTTAAACAAAAGCCAGGTAATTAACTACCTGAAAGAAAGCACAGGCTCAAACGCACCGGTAAACACTAACGTAACCGTTATGCAACAGGACGATGCTTCTGCCAAAATTAAGGTTGACTTTAAATATGACGGCTACACCCGTACAGATGTGGTAACCCTATCAAAAGTATTCGGCTGGAAAATTACCACCGTGGAAAGCACTTCTAAGTAAGTAAATGGTAGATTGTTTAGCTCAAAAGGCTCCGGGAAACCGGGGCCTTTTTTATTTTAGCCCGCGGTACATTTTTATAACGGCTATATTTTCGCCATCAGGTAACTGAACGAGTTCCCTCGAAATGCTTTTATAGCCAAGCGCCAGGTAAAGCGGCTCGCCGGGCAATGTAGCGCCAAGTTCTATCCGGCTAAAGCCGTTCTTTTTCGCTTCCGTTTCGCAGAAATTAATCAGCATGCTGCCGATGCCCTGCCGGGCAAAATCAGGGTGTACGAAGAACGCGCGGATACGGGCTGCATCATTTGCCGGATCGAGCAAGGGGTCGGCAGTGCTTTTGTGCTGATCGCCGCCATACAGGGTTTTTCTTTTACTCCAGCCTCCGCAGGCAGCTATCCTTCCATTGCTTTCAATTACATAGTAGGTGCCGTCTTCTAATAGTTGGGTATCTACCCCGAAGATGTATTTTATGGAGCTTTCGATCTGCGCATCAGTATAAAATCCTTTGCTTAAGCCGCGCACGGAATCAGCTATTAAATTATTTAAAGCAGGTATATCATCAAAAACGGCAGGCCGGATACGCAGTGACATGTTAAGTTTTTATTAAATGTTATAAAAAAGCAAAAATACTGCAACGTATATCAAAATGCTGTTGTCTTATAAGTACAAAGCAACTAAAATCAGAACATTATGAAAACATTGAAACTATTTGTGCCGTTGCTAAGCTTGCTGATAGCTTTCACGACAGCAAATGCAAAAAACATCCCGGATGAGGGCATTTTTACAAAGGCCCACGCAATAGATACCTACGTAGACGCCATGACCCGCGGCAGATTGGACGGTTTTGACCAGGTAATCGATTCATCAGCAAAATTCACTATGCTGCGTAAAGACAAACAACTGATCAGCTGTAACAAAACCCAGATGATCTCTTTTTTGAGCAAGATCCGGAACGTAGAGGAAAACTGTACTACCAGCACCACCGTTATTGAAAATACTGCGGATATGATTGTGGCCAAGATAGATATGCAGTTTGAAGGCTTTACGCGCAGCAATTATGTAAGCATTGCCAACACCGGCAACGGCTGGAAGATCATAAACGTGTATTCTGTATTCAATTAAAATATTAATTGCGTTTGAGTTACGTTTAGTGTTTATGAGTTAGCTCCCTGCCAGGCGGGGGGCTTTTTTATTTTACATATGGCTGCAAAACCTTTTGCCATTTATCATACCCCTTGCTGTTAAGATGCAGGTAATCCGACTGAAACAAGGTAGAATCTGAAACAGTGGTGCCGGGTTTGTAAATTACGGTTGCTACGTCGATATACATGCTTCGCGGTTTGCCTTTCAGCCAGTCTTTTATCAAGGCATTGGCCTTATCCACTTCTGCAAAATATTTTATACGGCTTGGGCTTGGCTTTATCGACATGAAATAGATATCCGCTTTAGGCAGCTTATCATGGATCATACCCCACAGCTTTTCAAATTCATCTGCCACAAATTCGGCTTTTTTGCCTGCGGCGATATCGTTTTCGCCGGCATAGACAAATATTTTGCGGGGATGATAAGGGAAGAGAATGTAAGGCGTGTAATAATCTACGATCTGCCACAGCTCGCAACCACCTACGCCGCGCCTGATGACAGGTTCGGTAGAAAAACGTTGCTCAAGATCTGTCCATTTACGGATGGATGAACTGCCGATGAATAAGATGCCATCAGGTTTTGGAAAATTAAGGCTATCCTGGTGTTTGAATGCACGGATCTCGTTATCAAAAGGGAAACCTTGTTGTGCGGATATCTTCGCGCTGAAAAGCACGCCCACAAGGAGCAGGAATATTTTTGTTCTCATAAATTTATTGGTCGATGTTAAACCTAAACACTCATTTTCTATCTTACGAAAGTAAAAAATTGTAGCCGGTAAACCATTATGTTTGCGGGCCCGTTATATAAGTATATGAAAAAACTACTCCCGGTTATGCTGCTGTTTATGGTTGGCAGCGTATTTGCCCAGGTAAAACAAACAGTAACACAATCCAGCATAAGCTTCCAGATAAAGAATTTAGGTTTTATGACGCACGGCACTTTTAGCGGTTTACAGGCTGATATCAATTTCGACCCGGCCAAGCCTGAGGCAAGCTCAATAAACGCTACCATCGATGCAAATACCGTTAATACCGATAACGATATGCGCGACAATCACCTAAGAGAAGATACTTATTTCGATGTGGCTAAATACCCAAAGATCACTCTCAAATCCGTTTCATTAAAACATAAAAGCGGCAATAATTACGATGGGCAATTCGGCCTGACCATAAAAGATAAGACGCAGACGGTTGATATGCCTTTTACTTATACAGAAGCCGGCAATACAGGCGAATTTAAGGGTATTTTAAAGATCAAGCGTACGGATTTTAACGTAGGCACCAGCAGTATGGTGATGTCAAACGATGTGGAAATTGATATTGATGTGAAGACGGGGAAATGACACTGTGAGTTAAACTTCACCGGTATAAACTTCCGTATCGTAACGGAAAACCACTTTCCCATCTTTATTATATCTTTCAAAAACATCCTTTAACATCCCCAGGAATTTCTTGCCCTCATCGCTATCCTCCGGTGGGACATATGATGATGAAAATGCCCGGCCGATTAGCCCATCCTCATCAAAAACCTGTTCATTCGGGAACTTTTTGAGCTGGTAATTGCCATCTTTAAAGAATGCTTTGAAATCGATGTCGCTTACATTCTGATGGTTGACCTTATTGTAATCCACCGAATTGTTTTTGAGCAATGCATCATAAGCTTTCAGGAAATCATCCGCATCGGTTGAACGGTTGTTCCAGATCAATGCCACTTTGCAGCCCGGCTTCAATATCCGTTCAAACTCAACCCGTGTACGCCCATTATTGAACCAGTGGAACGCTTGTGCACATACAACACAATCCACACTGTTTTCGGGCAGGGTAGTGGCCTCGGCGATACCATCAACAGGTATAAAATTTTTATTAGCCGATAGCTGCATTTTGGCTGCAGCCAGCATGGGTTGGTTAGGTTCTACAGCGTATACAACATAACCTTCGTCAAGCAGTAATTTGGAAAAAATACCTGTGCCTGCGCCTATGTCGGCGACTTTAGAACCATTGGATAAATGGCATTCATCCTTGAGGTAGGATAAAGCATCCTGCGGATAGCCCGGGCGATATTTGATGTAATTATCAACCCGGTCGGAAAAGCGTTTGGTGGGATCGGAAATCATAGATTTGAAGTGTATGTTACTGATAAAACGAAAAAAGGCCTGCTATGATTGCAGGCCTTTAATATTTATTTGAAACGGATCAATGGTCATAAGTAATTATCCTCGTTATCTTCCATCCGCCGTCTTTCTTTTGCCAGATGTGCATGAATTTAAAAGTGCCTACTATCTCTTTCCCGTTCTCCATGTGCGTGAACGTGTGCATACCTGTTTGAATGGCGCCGTAATCCTTAATAGGATAAAAACTTCCAAACTGCCGGGCACTAGCTTACGGGTAAGCACAAAGTCCTTCTTGAATATTCCACCAAAACCAGCCATGGCCTCATCATAATTGCGAACGCCTCTATTGTCCTGGAAAAGCTCCAGGCCCTGGTCGAAATATTTTTCCATCTGTTCCAGGTTACGGGAGTTGAATGCATTGAAGAGGAGTGAATCCATATGCAGGATCTCGTTATACAATTCGCCTGAATGGGCATCGTATTTATCCTGGGCTTTGGAAGCAGTACAAAAGATGGCGCTAAAAATGATGACGCTGAATAATGTTATGATACGTTTCATGGTCGTTGTTGATTTTTCCTATTAGTCAGGATGGATCAGCAAACGGTTGCAGAAACAATAAATAATTATCAGATACTGATAAAATATGCCGCCTCGAAAACATGCCCCATCGACAGCTTTTGAATATTCTCTTTTTGGCTGATATCTTTCGGCTGGCCCTCGCTGTCGGTGCAGCCTAACCATGGCTCGATACACACGAACGGTGAACCCGGTTTTGCCCAGATGCCCAGGTAATTAAAATGCGGGAACTCTAACGTTAATGATTTATCGTGATTTTTACTTTTCAGGCTTACTTCGCGGGTACGCAGGTTTTTGAAGACGATGGCATCATTATCAAACATGTCTTTTTTCAGCCACAGCTTTTTGCCGTCGAACTGCACCGGCTCAGTTTCACCCGAAAACATGCCGTCAGCTCCCAAAAGATGCCTTTCCAGTTTTTCTTCTACCTCGAACTCAAGATAATAGTCTTCGTATTGCTCATTTGGAAAGAATGGCGCATTGAACGCCGGGTGACCACCAACAGAAAAGTAAATGGTCTTTTTATCGCGGTTGATGACCTTGTAAGTGATACGCAGGGCATTCTCTATCAGCAGGTACATCACCTCGAAATCGAAAGTATAAGGGTAAACCTTATGTGTGTTTTCTGAATTTGGCAGCGAAAAAACCGCTCCCCGATCGTCACTGCTCAGCAGAACAAATTCCGACTGCCGGGCGAAACCATGCCTTTTCATCGGGTAGGCTTTACCGTCAACCAGTAGCTGGTCGTTGATCACTGCGCCCACTATCGGGAACAGGTTTGGGGCATGCCAGGGCCATACATCTGGGTCGGCCTGCCACATCAGTTCGCGGCCTTCTTTTTTATCGATAACAGAGCTAAGCTGTGCGCCTTTATTATCAATGGCGACTTTCAGGAAATCATTTTCAATAACGATCATGGTAGGCAGGAATTATAACGCGAAGTACACGAATTTTTTTCTCAATAGATACAAATTGTTACGATTATAACACAAATTGATGCTTTTTGATTGATTTTTGCGCAAAAAACAAGCGTTGTTATTTTGCATTAATTGGTAAGTTTAATAACTGTAATAGTCTGTAAATCAAACATATAGCTTATTAACAGGGTGTAGCGGAGTGTAGCAAAAGCGTAGCGTTTTTGTGTGTGGCGCGTAGCACAAATGCTACACTTGCTTGTATGCCGATAAGGCTGGCAAAATACTGTCAGCAATAAAATGCCCAATTATATGTATGGTTTTTACCAATCAGATATAATCGCCAAAATTCGTGCAATTCGAAATAATTCGCCCAATTCGTGTTCATCTAATCGTCATCGTCCTTTTTCTTCTGCTCCAATATCACAAAAGCGCTCCGTTTTGGCGCCGGCATGGCCGATGATTCGCCTTTTACATATTTCCAGATCACATCGTTCAATACCAGGTCGGGCACTTTATCTTCTTCTTTCAGGTTGAAGGTGCTTGATCGTTTGCTGCTTTCGTTGATGGCCTTATTACGCTCGTTAATATCAACCTTCGGCGCAACTGCCACATAGGGAGAAAGATCAGGCGTGTTGCTAAAGCAATTATAAAATGGCATTGCGGCTGCATCGTACTGGCTCATTGGCGGCAGACCGAGGATCAGCTCGATGGTACGCAATACACCTGAAGTAGAATACATGGTATGGATCACCGAGTCGTGCTTCACATAAGGCCCGGCCACATAAACCGGCGAGCGATGCGCATCGATATGGTCAGGGCCGTTCTGCGCATCATCCTCCAGCACAAAAACAACCGATTCCTTCCATACCGGGCTTTTTGAAAGATGTTCAATGAGCATTCCTACACCCTGATCGTTATCGGCAACAGCTGCTATCGGCGAAATAGCGCCTTTACGCTGACCGCTGGTATGGTCGTTACCCATGCGGATGGAGTTGAACTGCGGCACCTGGTTGATCATCACCAGCGAATCAAAATCATGCTCCCATATTTTCTCGCGGGAGATATCGGTAATGTTCAGATCAAACCCCGGCGATTGCGGGCACATGTGGCCCTCAAGCGATTTGATATTTGGCTTGTTATACTCCGCAAACTCGCCATAGGTGCGGTAGCTCACACCTGCGCGTTTGCAATAATCCCAAATGTACCCATCGCGCGGGTCGCCGATACGGCGCTCGCCTTCACCATCATAATTACCCCCGCGACCGCCATAGCTGGTCGGCCATGTTTTTTCTATAAAGTCGGTTGCGTAGGCGGCCATGCTCCAGTTGTGCCCATCGCAGCTTACTTCGGCATCTACATAAAAGTTATCCAGCAAGGCAAACTGGTTGGCGATGGCATGCTCGTTCGGCGTAACCTTTTCGCCGAAAATGCAGAGCGACGTATCGCCATTGCCTTTCGGGATATCGCCCAAAACCTGGTCGTAAGTGCGGTTTTCCTTGATGATGTAGAACACATATTTAATTGGCGATTTATCACCCTTGCTGCGCGGGATTGGATTGCCGGCTAATCCCGGCGCCATGGTCTCCAGCCCGGTGTTGAATGGCGTATTGGCGTAAACCTGGTTGGTATACGCTTTCAGCTTCACCGCATCCGGTGTTGAGATGAATGAAAGTGTGCCCCAAAACAAGCCGCCAATATATTGCTCCCTTGAATTGGTTGCGCCTTTCTGGTAACCGCTATTGTCGGATTTGCGTACAGGCTGCGGACCTTTTGGATTGGCCATAGAGGTAAAGCCTTTACCATTTGATACGACGATCTTGTTGCCCAGCACTTTCACGTTGGTCGGGTACCAGCCCACGGGGATAAAGCCCCGGCTTTTGCTATAGCCCGGTACGCTTACATCAAATACCGCCAGGCAGTTGTTATCGGCATTGGCAATATACAGCGACTTCTCATCCGCCGAAAGCGCCAATCCGTTGGTAGTTGAGCCGGTTAACTTTGTAGGATACAGCGATGCCGAGATAGTCTCTATGATCTTGTTAGTTTTGGTGCTGATCACCGACACTGAATTATCATTCGCGTTAGCCACATACAATAAAGTACCCCGTTTATTCAGCAGCAGCTCATTTGGGTGATTGCCGCAAGCCACGTAGCTAATGGACTTCGCCCCGGTATCATACAGGCCAACCGAACCGCCGCCCCAAACCGAAATATATAAAGTCTTTTCATCCGGCGACAAAATACAGCTGTAAGCCTCCGCAGCCAGCTTGATTTTGGAGATTACCTTACGGGAAGCAATATCGATCACATATAACGAGCTGTCTTCCTTGGTAACCGTGTACAAAACGGTATTGGCGCGGTTAACCGCAATGCCCGTGGTGCAGATCTTATTCTTCGGCCAGGCATCACCCAGCTTAATGGTATCCGCATCGCTTAACTTACTGTTCCGGATGGCAAAAGCCAGGATGATATTATCATTCCCGCCGCCAACATACAAAGTCTTTTCATCACGACTAAAAGCCAGCCCGTACCATGATTTCCCCAGCACTTTTTTATCCAGTTCCTTTTCAGTCACCGGGTCTATCAGCTGTACCGACTGCACGCTTTGGCCGTTATTGGTAACTGCCAATAACTTGCCTGATGGCGATAATTGGATGTTCAGCGGCAGATCGCCAAGCGGCAAATAAGTACCTGCCGGGCTCAGTTTCCAGCCATTAGGCAGCAAAACTTGTTGCGTTTGTGTATTTTTCCCGGGTAATTGTGCATACAGAATTGTGCTGCACAAAAGTATAAAGCAGGAGAGAAACAGTTTTTTCATAAGCGGCCAATTGAAAAGCAATTCAAATGTAAGCATTGCTTTTTAGTTGGGTTGGAGTTAACAAAAACTTAATGAAGGAAACGGTTGTCATAGACAACATACATAGCCTCCCCCTCCGCCGGGTCAAGTGTCCACACTTGACCCTTAAAATATGCAAGTGTCCACACTTGCGAATCTGAAAGGCACCGTGGCCGCTTAAAACATTATACGGTCAAGCGTGGACGCTTGATCGGGCGGAGGAGCGAACACTTCCGAACGGTTACCGAACGCTTTCTAAATATCACGTCATTGCGAGGAGTGAG
>JABDAU010000073.1 GCA_013289045.1 Bacteroidota bacterium
GGATTATCCTGTTCCTGATTCCATGCGTAAATATCATCTTTGCTGTTTGGACAGTTAACTTGCTGAGCAAAAGTTTTGGCCAAAGCGAAGGCTTTACTGTAGGCCTGATCTTATTGAGCTTTATCTTTTACCCGATACTGGCTTTCGGTAATTACCAATACCAGGGCCCTGCTGCTGCAGAAGCTAAAGGTAAATGGACTCCGCCGCCAAGCCCTTTCCCGCCAACTAATTACCAGGATCCGAATAATCCGCCGCAGGTTTAATGCCGGGTTATTCTACACAATATTTATCCTGCAGCCGGCTTGCTTCTATAAGCTGGCTGCAGGATCATTTATTAAAGTGCCCGTTTAAGTATCTTACCGGTATCGATTGCCCCGGTTGCGGTTTTCAGCGTTCTGTACTGGCTTTGATTAACGGCGATTTGCATAAAAGCCTTAGCCTTTATCCTTCTACCATTCCTCTGCTTATATTTTTTTCTTACGCGATTGCAGATGGGATCTTTAAACTTGACACCAAAAATCAAGTAATAAAGAAGACCGGCTTTATCCTTATTGGCAGCCTTATATTGGTAACCTACGCTATAAAAATGTGGGGCTTATATCATCATCCCGTAACCACATCGGCATGAGTGGTAATATGGCTGTAATCCTTTAGTAACGTTTGCAAAAACTGCATGCTGTTCATTTCCGGCGGCAGGGTTATACTCATGTGCTCCCTTATCTTATCCGCAAGCTGGTATACCGCTACATTATTACCCGTTTTTACATAATTACCGATCACTTCGTGTATAAGGGCAACATCCCGGTCCGATAGTTCTACCGCCTGCAAAAATACAGGCTGATATTCTTCCGGGGTTGCTATATAACCTATCTTATTCATTTGGGTACGCGGTATGGTGCGTATCAAAACCGTGCCGGCTACAAGGTCGCCCAGTCGCTGGCATTTATCTGATACGGCTGCCGACACAAGGGCTGCCACACCACCCGTAAGCGTAAAATCCACCATCCTGAACAGCCAGCGCAGCAAAAATTGGCTGAAACGCGGCCGTCCGCCATCCAGGCTGATCACGCGTATCTTCATTATCTTTTTGCCAAGACTTTGCCCGTTAAAGTACACCTCGCAAATCAGATCGTAAAAAGTATAAATAGCAACAAACAGGATGATCATTGCAATTACGCCCGCTTTCGGGATATTCGGCCCAACTATCACACCTATAATTATAAGTGGTATCATTATCGCATAATCTATAATACATGCTACAATTCGTTCGCCAAGGCCGCCTACTTCGTAGTCGATATCAATATTTTGGGTGGTGTGTACAGTTACTATTTCCATGTATAACAAATATAAAATTGTTATTGAAAATATATGCTTGCAGTTTAAAGTTTTGTGATTATTTTAATCCAAAATATAAGCGCCCCCTAAACAATGCGTGAAGCACTATTTATTAAGCAAAATAACGAGCGGTGGAAGAAGTACGAAAATCAGAAAGCGACAAGCCCTGATGAGCTTGCGGAGTCGTTTATAAGTATAACGGATGATCTTGCTTATTCAAAAACCTTCTACCCAAAATCAAATACCACCAAATATCTCAATGGGCTGGCTTCTACCTTCCATCAGTCCATATATAAAAACAAAAAAGAAAAATCTAACCGGTTCATCACTTTTTGGCAGTTGGAGCTGCCTATGGTGTTTTACAAATACAGGCGCACCATATTATATTCGTTCCTTTTCTTCCTGGTATTTTTCCTGATGGGCTGGATTTCTGCACGTAACGACAACACCTTTGTGCGCCTTATAATGGGCAACGAATACGTGAACATGACCAATGACAACATTGCCAAAGGCGACCCGATGGGCGTTTACAAGGAAATGGACCCGGGCTTTATGTTCCTGATGATAGCCAGCAATAACGTACGGGTTATGCTTTTTACTTTTGTATCGGGCATTATCTTTTCGGTGGGGTCTATCTATCAGTTGATGTATAATGGCATTATGCTGGGCTCTTTTCAATACTATTTTTTTAGCAAGGGCCTGGGTTGGCAATCCGTTTTAACCATTTGGATCCATGGCACGCTCGAAATATCAACCATTATACTGGCAGGCGCGGCGGGAATGATCATGGGCAACAGTTTTTTGTTCCCTAAAACGTATAACCGCTGGGTATCGTTAAGGCGCGGCGCGAAAGACGGCCTTAAGATAGCAATTGGCATTGTACCTATAATAATAACCGCTGCCGTATTTGAAAGTTTTGTTACCCGGCATACAGAAATGCCTTTGTGGCTCAGTATTTCTATATTGGGCGGCTCGCTGCTGTTTATAATATGGTATGTAAAAATTTACCCGGCCCGTTTAAACCGGAGCCTTAACCCTAATAACACAATTATTGATGAAACAGGATTTTGAACTAAGAAAGCTGCGCGATTTCGGGCAGGTTTTCAATGATACATTTGTCTTTTTCAAAGACAATTTAAAGCCTTTACTGCGCTCGCTGTTTGTAATTTGCGGTGTATTGATGCTGATCGGTATTGTAAGCACTGTGGCCACTTACCTTAATGTATCGAGTATACTTAATTTTAAGCCCGACCCTAACACATATGGTGTGGATAGATTTAATGCTGCCTTTTTTATTAATCTTATCATTACTGTATTTTCACTATTGATTACCCAGGCGTGCATAAGCCTGGTAACACTGTGCTATATGTCGGTCTATCTTCAGAATAATAACCAGGAACCTACTGTAACACAAGTTTGGGGATATTTTAAATATTATTTCTGGAGGGTACTGGGCGCCTCAATTTTAACAAGCATACTCGCTATTATCGGCGTATTCTTTTGCATACTGCCAGGTATTTACCTCGGTATAGTATTTTCACTGGTGATCCCTATCATCGTGATGGAAAATGCTTCTTTTGGTTATGCTTTTAATAAAAGCTTTACGCTGATACGCGATAACTGGTGGTTTGTTTTCGGCGTACTTGTAGTGATAGGCATTATTGTTTATATAGCCAACAGGATTGCTGCCGTACCTTTAAGCCTTACAACAGTTAGTTCGGGATTTCTTACCAATAAGTCCATCCTGGTACCGGTGATGATCTTTTTTGCCATATTGCAAAATATGTTGCTGATTACGCATAGCTTAAGTAGTATAGCTATCTCTTTATGTTATTTCGATTTGGTAGAGCAGAAAGAAGGCACAGGACTGATTGGCCGCATTGATAATTTTGGCAAAGCCGAACCAACTGAGGACGCACCCGGCCTGGAACCCGCTGAAGAATATTAATATGATTAGACGGCTGCTGGTTGTTGTTTTGGCGTTAACGCTGTCTGTAGCTGCTGCAGGTAAGGGCGCCGCTGTAAAAAAATCACAGCCGGTAAAGACGCATCCAATAAAAAAAGCGCCTTTACATCTTTATAAGGATACTTCAAACATACAGGTGAGGCATTTCGACCAGAATGCGATCAACCGTTTTAAAAAAGACCCGAAATTTAATTATAACGATAGCGAGGGTGCAGGCGAACCATCGTTTTTGGAAAAACTATGGATGTGGATATTGTATATCCTGTTTGGTTGGATGAAAAATGCCCACTTCAATGGTACCTGGCTTGGCGTTCTGCTTACTTTGCTAAAATATCTCATTTATGCAGCCGCATTGGCTTTCCTCGTATTTGTTATCGTAAAAGCTTTTGGTATCGACCCGATCAATCTGCTGCGTGGTAATTCTAAAAGAATAGATATTCCTTATTCCGAAGCGATAGAAGATATCAACGCCATCGATTTTGACGACGAACTGGAAAAAGCCCTCGCCCAAAATAACTACCGCCTTGCCGTGCGCCTGCTTTACCTGCGCAGCCTGAAGCAACTGAGCGACCTGCAACTGATCCACTGGCAGATAGACAAAACCAATTCGACCTATGTAAATGAGCTGGCCGATCCGTCGCAAAAGCAGGTCTTCAGCCTCATTACCCGGCAGTTTGAATATGTGTGGTACGGCAATTTTAGTATCGATAAGGATGCCTTCGTCAACATCAGCCGTTTATTCCAGGACTTTAAACAGCAACTGCCATGAAAGGATTAAGAATATATCTCATTCTTGGCGGTGCACTTGTTATTATCTATATCATTGCGCAGTTTAACCAGCCAAAGCAGATCAATTGGTTCGAAAGCCTGAGCGCCAATGATAAGATCCCGTTTGGCGCCTACATTGTACACGACAGGCTGAAGGATATTTTTCCCGAGGATAGTATAAAGAACTACCACGAGCCTGTTTATAATGTAATTGCTGATGACTCGATAAAAAACTCGTCGTACATTATTATTTGCAAGGACCTCCATCTTACTAAATATGATTACAAAAAGCTTACTGATTACCTGAGCCGTGGTAATGATGTATTTATCTCGGCGGAATCGTACGATGGTGCTATAACGGATGAGCTGGATGTAAGGACCGCCATGAATCTTGAATTTATGAGTAAGGCAGTTACGCCTATTAGCCTTGTTAGTCCGCATCTCGATTCGGCGAAGCATTACAAGGTTGATAAAGGCGCTACCAATATATTTTTCACCGAATTTGATACGGCAAGGGCTGCTGTAGTAGGTAAGGATACCGGCGGCCATGCTAACTTCATCAGGTTTAAGTTTGGCAAGGGGAACTTATACCTTACATCAAACCCCAGGATGTTCAGCAACTACAGCTTGCTCACTGCCGATGGCGCTAAATATGCCGGCACTGCGCTGTCATTTATAAAAAGTACGCCTAACATTATTTGGGATGAATACTATACGCAGGGGGACGAAAAGCAGTCGCTGATGAGTGTATTTTTCAGTAACGGCTATTTGCAATGGGCGTATTATGTTACACTGTTTAGCCTGCTGATCTTTGTTTTTTACGAGATGAAGCGCCGCCAGCGCGTAATCCCGGTGATAGCGCCGTTAAAGAATTCTACCGTAGAATTTGTGAATGTGATAGGCCAGCTGTATTATGAGAAACGCAACAATGCCGATATTGCCCATAAACAAGTGCTATATATCCTCGCCCACCTGCGCGATACCTACCAGGTGAGAACCGACAAGTTCGACGATGAATTTGTAGAGAAGCTAACCGGCAAAGTGGGCCTCGACGAGGAATTTGCCCGCAACTTTGCCAAATACCTGCAATTTATTGCCGTGCAGGACCACGTAAGTGATAACGAATTGATTGGACTGAATAAACTTATTGAACAATTTTATATAAAATCCAGGTAAACATGGAAGAAGGAATGTTTGAACAACGAACCGACCTGAGCAGGCTGAGCAGCGCGGTTGAACAAATAAAAACCTCGCTCGCGCAGATCATTGTAGGGCAGCAGGAAAGCATCGACCTGCTCATTGCCGGCATACTGGCCGACGGTCATATCCTGATAGAAGGCGTGCCGGGCGTAGCCAAAACCCTTACCGCCAAATTGCTGGCGCGGTCTATTGATGTGCAGTATTCGCGCATCCAGTTTACGCCGGACCTGATGCCGTCGGACATATTGGGTACGCCTGTCTTCAACCCGAAGGTAACGGAGTTTGAGTTTAAGCGGGGTCCGATCTTCGGCAATATCATCCTGATAGACGAGATCAACCGTGCACCGGCAAAAACACAGTCGGCCTTATTCGAGGTGATGGAAGAGCGCCAGGTAACCATCGACGGCAATACCTACAAAATGGCAGAACCTTTCATGGTATTGGCGACTCAAAACCCCGTTGAGCACGAAGGCACCTATCGCCTGCCGGAAGCACAGCTCGACCGTTTCCTGTTTAAGGTAGAGATCAAATATCCTTCGCTGGATGACGAGATCGCCATCATTACCCGCCAGCACCAGCACAAAACTACCGATCAGCTGCAGGAGATCAAACCTATACTTTCCGGTCAGGATATTATCGCGCTGCGCAAGCAGGTACTCGGGCTGCATGTAGAAGATAAGCTGATCGTATACATTGCCCGCCTCATTAACGAAAGCCGCAACAACAAGTCGCTTTACCTGGGCGGATCGCCTCGCGCATCGCTGGCCATTGTGCAGGCAGCAAAGGCCATGGCCGCCATCCGCGGTCGTGATTTTGTAACGCCTGACGATATTGTGTACGTAGCCGCGCCGGTACTGCGCCACCGCATTATGCTCACGCCTGATAAAGAAATGGAAGGCGTATCGCCGGATGATGTAGTGATGCAAATGATACAGAAGATAGAGGTGCCGAGATAGAGTGAGTGGTGAGTAGTTGATTAAGTGAGTGGTTTTAAAACTCGCTCAATCAACTACTCACCTAATCAACTCAATCAACCACTCACCAAAAGATGAAGAAACTATACAACCTATTCTACAGGGACATGTTCCTCGCCAACCGGCTTTTCATGCTGATTACATGCAGCGTGGTGCTGTTCCTGTTTGCGTTTTTCTTTACGTGGCTGGGTGTAATACCTGAACTGTTCTTTTATACGCTGCTTGCCCTTGTACTTCTTGATACCTATTTATTATACAGCGTGCGCCGCGGCGTATTTGCCAAGCGCCATGCACCCGAGCGCCTCAGCAACAGCGATGAAAACGAGTTGGGTATTTATGTAGAAAACTGGTATCCGTTCAACGCCGAAATTGGCATTATCGACGAAATTCCTTTCCAATTCCAACGGCGGGATATATTGTTTAAGACCTCGCTGAAACCACGTCAGCGTAAATTCATCAACTACCTGCTGCGCCCAACCAAGCGCGGCGAATATAAGTTTGGCGATGTACGCGTATATGTGTCGTCCCCATTAGGACTGATCAGGCGTCGCTACACTTTTCAGCAATCTGAGACGCTGCCTGTTTACCCATCGTTTTTGCAGATGCGCAAGTACGAACTGATGGCGATATCCAATAACTTATCCGAACTCGGCATCAAAAAAATACGCCGGCTGGGCCACAGCATGGAGTTTGAGCAGGTAAAAAACTATGTACCCGGCGATGATTACCGAACCATCAACTGGAAAGCCACTGCGCGCCAGGGCAACCTGATGGTAAACAATTATACCGACGAAAAATCGCAGCACGTATATTGCATTATTGATAAATCTCGCGTGATGAAAATGCCTTTTGAGGGTATGACCTTGCTCGATTATGCCATCAACGCCAGCCTCGTACTCAGCAATGTGGCGCTGGTAAAGGAAGATAAAGCAGGCCTCATTACTGTTGGTGAAAAGATAGGTTCGGTAGTACCGTCCGACCGCCGCCCTACGCAGATCAATAAAATACTCGAAGTGTTATATAAAGAGCGTACCCGTTTCCTGGAGATGAATATGGAAGCGATGTATTCCACCGTACGTTCGGTTATTAAACAACGCAGCCTGGTAGTATTCTTTACTAATTTCGAGAGTATGAACGCTTTGCAGCGTCAATTGCCTTTCCTGCAGCGTATAGCTAAGTTTCACCTGTTACTGGTAGTATTCTTCGAAAATACCGAGCTCAAAATCATCAGCGAGCAACCTGCCGCCAATGTGGAAGGCATCTACATTAAAACCGTAGCCGAGAAGTTCGCTTACGACAAAAAGCTGATCATAAAAGAGCTGGCCAAATACAATATCCAATCTATTTTATCCTCACCACAAAACCTTACGGTGAATACGGTGAATAGGTATCTGGAGATAAAAGCGAGGCAGAAGATATAACTGGTACTTATGAGATTATTTGACTTTTTCAGGAAAAAAACTGCAGAAACACCAATTGGAGGAACCGCACCGGTTACAGGAAACACAGTTAACGACAACCTTGTATCTGATAGCTCCATACTTGTTGAAAGTGGTCGCCATGGTAGTCAAGGCGACCATTTCAGTGCATTATTGGGCTTTGAAAGATTCAGCGGTCCGGCTGTACAGCAAAAAGTAAAAATCATGATGGCATTAGCGGTTGTACAGCAGCCTATTATGCGAAATAACGAAATAGCTATTGCTAACGTCTCATTTGAAGGCCTCGAGAAAGTTAATGATGCTCCAATGATACGGTCGATACTGCTTGATAAAAAGACGGTTTCAGGGTACCCATACCTTCCGGGCGGTAGTGTTATCACTTTCGAAACAAAGAAAATTATTGAATGGGAATATTTGGATGGTATTGAAGCCGACATTGAAGGCGGAGGGCAGGATACTTTTGGCATCGGCTTCTTTGCTACAGATTACGCGGTGAAAAAGGATTTTTATAAAATCCACCGTAAGCTCAACATCCGGCTTTCGGCGTTTGCTTATACAATACAAAATTTCAAACCCGACCCGGCAGATGAAAGATCACTTAGTAACGATTTTGCAGGTTTTTTCCCTTACAAAGATCTTAACAGCTTTAGTTATTTCGATTTCGTGGGTACGGTTCTAAGCTTTAAACAAATACAAATTGAACCAGACAACACAGCCTTTATTATTAGAACCAAACTCATTAACGATGATACAAACCCCGATCTGCTGGTAATCAGCATCTTTGTAAACGAAGCCAATATGCAACTCAGTAATGCATTATCTATAGGCATGAGCATAACTGGGTTGCTTTGGTTCCAGGGAGAAATAGCCGGTTGATCCTGTCATACCCAAACATTACAACACCCTTTTCTGGTTTCATCCTGAACTATTCAATCATTCCCACCCTAATGATTTGCTTCATCCAAATGGGTATCAGTTTCTTTCGCTCGAGCATCAGGGCCGTAAATTCTTCAGAAGTAAAATATCCCGATTCCAGCATCCGCGGACGTGTTAAAAACGGAAAAAATATCATTCCCGTAATATTCCATAATAAGTTAACCGGGTGAAAACTGATCTTACCTGCCGTATGCAGCGCTTTCAACTGCCGGGCAAAGTGCGACTTTTCTAATGATTTCATTTTATTCACCATACTTAGGTTAGTCAGGCTGCCGCTCATTACCTCGCTCACGGTAAAAAAAACGAAATCGGGGTTTTCCAGTATGTTATCAATATAATAACCTACACAAATCTCTATTTTTTCATCAACGCCCATCTCCTCGTTATTCAGCACCGGCTCAATTTTATTAAACAGCCTGCCTATGGTTTCGTCCATTATAAATTCAAAAAGCTTTTCCTTACTCCTGAAATAATAATTTACAGATGCGATGTTAATGTCGGCTTCGGTAGCAATATCGCGTATGGTCGTCGCCAGGAATCCTTTTTTGGTAAAGATCTTCCTCGCCGCATCCTTTATCTTTTCTTCTGTGGAAACCTCGGTAATTGATGACATGGTCAAATTTAAACTTATTTGTAAAGCTAACCAATGCTTCACAAATAAGTTTAAGTAACAACCTAATGCGTATCGGCCACCGCTTTTTGCCCCTTAACAAACGGCGCAAGGAAAACCAGCGGAATAGCGCACAGCATGGCAACGCCCACTACCCAGTACGAATCGATATAACTCAATAATATGCTTTGTTTTTGCACCATCCCATCAATGGCAGCGTAGGCCATATGTGTCGCATCAATAACCGACCGGCCTTTGGCTATAAAGCCTTGCGTTAAAGTATTCAGTCTATCAGTAAAGTAAGGATTATAAGGCGTAACATTCACCAGCAGGTTATTACGGTGAACAGCCTCCCGGATGTGGATCAGCGTATTTAAACCGGCTATACCAAACGAGCCGCCCAACTGCCGCATCATATTATTCAGCCCCGCCCCCTGTCCTATCTCCTGCCCTCTTAAGCCACCTATTGCCAGAGTAGTAAGCGGCACAAATAGCAATGCCAATCCAACACCTCTTATCGCCAAAGGCCAAAAGAAATCGCCGGTGCCTGATGATAAAGTTGAATTGCCCAGCATAGAAGAGAACACAAAAAATAAGAGCATACCCACTATCGCCATAAATTGCGCAGGCACACCCTTATTTAGCATGATCCCCACAAACGGCATGGTTGCTAAGGTAAACAGGCCACCCGGGAACAGGATCTCCCCGCTTTGCTGCGCCGAAAACCCCAAAAGGTTCTGCGTAAACAGCGGGAACACATAATTAGAGCCATACAGACCCAAACCCAGTATAAATGATGTGAGCATACCGGTAGAAAAGCTACGGTGCCGCATGATCTTAAAATTAACAATAGGATGGTCGGTGCTCAATTCGCGCCATATAAAAAGCAGGGTGCCGAATATCGCGGTAATGGTTAGTACGACAATATAAGTAGTGGAGAACCAATCTTCATCTTCGCCTTTTTCCAAAATGGTTTGCAAACTGCCTACTGCCACGGCAAGCAGCGCAATCCCCCACCAGTCTACCGGCTTGTCCTTACCCGTGCTGGGCGTCGATCTTACAAACAGCAGGGTAAAGGCCGCAGCCATACAGCCGATGGGTATGTTTACGTAAAAGATCCATTGCCATGATGCGTGGTCGTTAATATAGCCGCCGAGCGTTGGGCCAATGGTTGGGCCGAATACAGCGCCAAAACCGAATATAGCGGTTGCTGTACCGGCCTGGTTAGGCGGCCATGATTCCAAAAGTATAGCTTGTGCTGTTGACAATAACCCACCGCCTGCTAAACCCTGTAATATGCGAAAACTAACCAGTTCGGTAAGACTGTGCGAGTTACCGCATAAAAATGAGGCGACCGTGAAAATGATGATCGAAGTCATAAAGTAATTCTTACGACCAAAAAAGCTGCTTAACCAACCCGACATAGGCAATATGATTACGTTTGCCACGCTGTACCCGGTAACTACCCAGGCGGTGTCGGTGATGGTCGACCCCAGGTTTCCCTGGATTTGCGGGATAGATACGTTGACTATTGTTGTATCGATCAACTCGAGTAACGATGCCGTTACTACGGTGATGGTGATGATCCATTTTTTAAATCCTGTCTCTGCCATTTCAAATCAATTGTGTTGTGAATGATAGCGCAAAACTAATCAAACGATTGATTAAAACAATCGTTTAAACTATGTGTTCGGATTTATGGCATTCGTTTGACGGAAATGAGAAAGAGGTCCGGAAGTCGGAAAGACCGGAAGGCCGAAAGTATTTTTATCATCGATAATAATGGCATGGGAATCAGGGCGATCTTTTAACGGCGAAGCCCTCTTGAGCACCTTAAAAATAAACAACTACTAAAAATCCGTTAAATCATGGTTAAGATAATCCTTCGACAAGTTCAAGATGCATGTGCTAGATTGCAGTGGATACCGGCCCAAGTGCTTAAGGCCTGCAGGCGTATGAACGGAAAGCCCGGCCGCTTCGAGGGCCTCTCCGTAGGAGTCCTACGGACAGCACGGGCTGCGGCAACGCCCTTCTTTTAGTTTGCAATTATCAGTTAGCAGTTCGCTGCTTTCGTAACTGCAAATTAATAACTGCCTACTGTAAACTTTTACATCACATTCCCGGCAGTTTCACTCCCGAATCGCGCAGGTCTTTGGCTATTTTGGCGTGGAGAGCAAGTTTAGTGCTGGCGAAATCGCCGGGGGCTATCCAAACGTTCACGATGAATTTTACGCCGTCCACTTCCATAGCAGATACGCCGACACGGTTGTTGGCTTTCTGATCGATGTTGGGCGTGGCTTTTATAGCATCCCAAATTACTTTCATTACCTGTTCGGTATCGGCGGCATAGCCAAGCTTAATTTCGAAATCGAGGCGGCGCTTGCCCTGGCGGGTTACGTTAATAATTACTTCATTAAAAAGCTTACCGTTGGGGATGATAACGGTTTTATTGTCGAAGGTGAGTAGTACGGTATAGAATATCTGTATAGAGGTAACAATACCGTCTTGCCCCTGTGCCACGATGTTATCGTCGATTTCGAAAGGTTTTAACAGGAGGATGAGCACGCCACCGGCAAAGTTTTGCAAGGTGCCCGAAAGCGCCAAACCACCCGCAACGCCAAAAGCGCCGATGAGCGTACCGAATATGGTAAGCTGGAAGCCCATAATGGTCATCACCAATATAATGAGCATGATGTAGAGCGCTGTAACAGTAAGACTGATGATGAATGGCTGAAGCGAGGAGTGTACCTGCTTTTTCACCATTTGCGAGCGTAATCGTTTGCTGAGGAACCTGATGAGCCAGAGGCCGAAGAGAAGTATGATGAGCCCGAAGATAATACTCGGACCAACTTTTAAGGCCCAGTCCCAGGCTTTGTCGTAGATTTTATTTAAATCGATCTTTTCTAATTTCATCACTGCGAAATTAGAAAATTATTTATTTACCGTAAATGCTTACAAACAATTCGGGGCCTTTTACAAAGAACCACTCAACAAAGTGTGTTTGCAAGTTTTTTGTTTTTTCTGTTAAATGTTTCATGTCCGCTTTTATTCAAATGCCATGCCTGATTACTATTGTATCAGAAATGTTGAACAAATTTACACCCATTTACGAGGTTTGCATTAATTAATCAATCATTTGATTAACAAATGACGCTCGGTTTACGCTGAGATGACGAACAGGCTGTATGGTAATAAAAAAACCTTGTCTGTTATAACAGACAAGGTTTTTTTATTAGTGATTTGTGACCGGTGATGAGTGATCAGGAATACTATTCACTAATTTCTGCTCACCAATCACTATCAGCGGAGCTGAACATTACATCATGCCGCCCATGCCGCCGCCGCCCATTTGTGGCATGCCGCCGCCTTTTTCGTCTTCCGGATCGTCAGCCAATACGCATTCTGTTGTTAACAACATTGCTGCTATTGAAGCTGCGTTTTCCAAAGCCACACGACTTACTTTAGTTGGGTCGATAACACCTGCACCGATCAGGTTTTCATATTTGTCGGTACGTGCGTTGTAGCCGAAATCACCTTTGCCTTCTTTTACTTTCTGCACTACGATAGAGCCTTCGATGCCTGCGTTTTCGCAGATCTGGCGAAGCGGCTCTTCGATAGCACGACGGATGATCTGGATACCGGTATTTTCGTCTTCGTTCTCGCCTTTCAGGTCAGCCAAAGCTTCAACTGCACGGATGAACGCTACGCCGCCACCAGCAACTATGCCTTCTTCAACAGCGGCACGGGTTGCGTGTAAAGCGTCGTCAACACGGTCTTTCTTTTCTTTCATTTCCACTTCGGTAGCAGCGCCTACGTAAAGTACAGCAACACCGCCTGATAATTTAGCAAGGCGTTCCTGCAATTTTTCTTTGTCGTACTCAGAAGTTGTAGATTCGATCTGTGATTTGATCTGGCCAACACGGCCTTTGATATCGTCAGAGTTACCAGCGCCATTAATGATGATGGTATTGTCTTTGTCAACCAGTACTTTCTCAGCAGTACCTAAGTAGCTAAGGTCAGCATTTTCCAGTTTGAAACCTCTTTCTTCAGAGATCACTGTACCGCCTGTAAGGATAGCGATATCTTCCAGCATTGCTTTACGGCGATCGCCAAAGCCAGGTGCTTTAACAGCAGCAACTTTCAACGAGCCACGGATCTTGTTCACTACCAAAGTAGCTAAAGCTTCGCCGTCCAGATCTTCAGAGATGATCAGCAGGGGTTTGCCGGTTTGTACTTGTTTTTCAAGGATAGGAAGTAATTCCTTCATTGAAGATATTTTCTTGTCGTAGATCAGGATGTAAGGATTATCCAGTTCTACTTCCATTTTATCAGCGTTGGTTACGAAGTACGGAGAAAGGTAACCACGGTCAAACTGCATACCTTCTACAGTTTTAACTTCAGTTTCGGTACCTTTTGCTTCCTCAACAGTGATCACACCGTCTTTACCAACTTTGCCCATTGCTTCAGCAATCAGCGAGCCGATAATTTCGTCGTTGTTAGCAGAGATAGCAGCAACTTGTTTAATCTTGTTGTTGTCTTCGCCTACAGTCTGTGATTGTTTTTTCAGGCTATCCACAACAGCAGTAACTGCTTTGTCGATACCGCGTTTCAAATCCATTGGGTTTGCACCTGCGGCTACGTTTTTAATACCTGCGGTAACAATTGCCTGTGCCAATACGGTAGCGGTAGTAGTACCGTCGCCAGCTATGTCAGCAGTTTTTGAAGCAACTTCTTTTACCATTTGCGCACCCATATTTTCCAGCGCATCTTTCAACTCGATCTCTTTTGCTACGGTAACACCATCTTTAGTGATAATAGGTGAACCGAATTTTTTGTCGATAATTACGTTCCTGCCTTTAGGGCCTAAAGTAACTTTAACTGCGTTAGCCAATATGTCAACGCCGCGTTTCAAGGCGTCGCGCGCCTCTACATTGTATTTAACTTGTTTTGCCATGTCTTTTTTTAGTTTTGATTTAGTGAATTAGTGATTTGGTGAACGATATATGAACAAGAATGAAACTCACTCATTCACTCATTCAGTCCTTCACAAATTAGATTTACAGTACCGCGTAAATGTCAGATTCGCGCATGATCAGATACTCTTTACCTTCGTAAGTGATCTCGGTGCCGGCATACTTGCCATATAAAACCTGGTCGCCTGCTTTAACAGTTAAAGGTTCGTCTTTTTTGCCTTCGCCAACAGCTACGATGGTTCCGCGTTGAGGTTTTTCTTTAGCGGTGTCAGGGATGATGATTCCCGAAGCGGTTTTCTCTTCGGCCGCAGCAGCTTCTACTACTACCCTGTCGCCGATAGGTTTAATGTTCAATGCCATAATTATGTCTGTTATTATATTTAAGTTTTAACTTTCAAGTGCTTTTCCACATCAATTATGCCATGAGGGCCAATGGCATGTAAATTCGGTTTTATTGGCAGATTCTGTTAACAGTAATTTAAACACTAATGAAATCATTTCAGCACGGGTGCCATCATGTCAGTACAGTGTAAAACAAAGAAAGGCCCCGTTAGTTGCGGGGCCTTTCTTATATATTTTTTAAAAATTACTTTTTAGGTTGAGCAGGAGTTGATGGGCCACCTGTAGAACCTGTGCCAGCCTGTTGACCAGGTAAAGTCATCTGTGGTGCCGGAGCGCCCGAACTACTTGGTTTAGAAACATCTTTTGTCGTTTTATTTTGTTCAGCCTGGCTATTGCTTGCTGTGCCGCTTTTTGAGGCAACATTCATCGCCAGCGAAATAACCATTAAAGTGATGGCTAGTATCCAGGTACCTTTTTCAAGGAAATCGCCCGTACGCTGTACGCCCATCAGCTGCGAAGAGCTGGAGAAATTTGATGATAAACCACCGCCTTTAGGGTTCTGTATCAACACGATAACACCTAAAAGCACACACACGATAATCGCTATAATGAATAATAAAACAAACATATCTTTTTATAATTAGCTAACTTTCTTTTCTAACTGCTCAATTTGGCCTGCAAAGTAACGTCTTTTTTCCGGGAATTTCAACATTAATTTTTGATAAACCTTTATGGCTTTATGATACAGCATCTGGTCTACATAAATTTGGGCAAGTGTCTCGGTCACAATCTCGTCCTGGTCTTCCGAGCTGCGCTTGGCTTTATTCTCGTTATCCAGTTTTTCGCTGGTCTGTGGCTTGATCTGTGGCGCCTCATGTATAAAGCGTTCAATGATCTCGTCTTCCTTCTTTTTTGAATCAAATAGCACGGGCTCGGTACCGGTTGCGCGCTCCAAATCTTCAACAGAGGTAATGCTGAATATATTTTCGTAATACTGCTGCTGCAATTCGTCGGGTACGTCCTTTTCTATCTTTTGGGAAGTATCTAAAACGAACGGCTGATAAATACCTGAGTGCTCCTTGCGGGTCTTATCCAGCCACCACATAAAGCTGTACGGCATCTTCTCGTCGAAGTATTTGGTTACCCTCCGGTATTCTGTCTTTTTACCGCCCGGTTGCTGTGCCGCCGTTTCCTGTGGTGCAGGTTCTGCAACAACAGACTGAGGTTGTGACTTAACAACGGGCTCGTTAACATCTTTGGGTTCATCAATAGACTTGATACGCCGGCTTAGCGCCCGGTCGAAAACAAAGAAGTCGGTAGCTGCGATGTTGTTCAGCATTAGCTTTTCTGCTTCGTCAGTCAGATCTACTTTACGACTTTTTGCAGTGGCTGATTCGTCTTTTGACGCTTCCGGAGTTTGCGGAACTTGGAAACCTAAAACAGGTTCTTCTACTTCTTCAACAGGCTGCGGCGATTGCGGTACTTCATCTTTCGGCACGTTAAACGACTCCGGCATCGGCACATTGATATCGTCGATACCTACTATTTCATTAAAAACCTCGTCTTCTATTGGTTGTGGCTCAGGCTGCGGCGTATGCTCAAAAGTCTCGGCGTACGATTCAAACAACTGGCTCGATATATCACCGCCCGAGTAGCTTTCACT
>JABDAU010000074.1 GCA_013289045.1 Bacteroidota bacterium
ATTATTCTGTTTTCCCTTTTTAATGAGACTATTTTTTTATAGTGAGATAAAACCGAATTAAAATTTTTAATATACAAGTGATTTAATCTGTCATTTGTATATTAAATTAAAATATAAAAAAAACTATTTATATTGCCAACTTTCACCCATGCAAAGACTTAATAATTATATGCCAACAATTCAAACAGAGCATTATCTTGCCGGTTTGTTATTTGCTGTTGTTATTATTATTAATTTCGTTGTCGTGGTTATTCCGCGTGGAGGGTGATTTAAATAACAATTAATAAAACATATTTAAATATAGCCCTCCGCGAAACCGGGGGGCTTTTTTTATGAGTAAAATTATGAAACAAGCAAAAAAACATTCATTACAAATCATCGCCATTTATGCTGATGATAAGAAAGGCTTATTAGGCCAAGTACTGTTGCCTTTTAATCGTAAAGATTACCCCGTATATTCGCTTAGTGTAGCACGGACCGACTTCCAGGAATTGGTATTAATTACACTGGAAGTCTACCTACCTGAAGCTGATGTTCATTCTATGCTTATGAAGATGGAAAAAATAATTGAAGTACATAAGGCTGAAGCTTTTAAGCCGGAAGAAATAGACAATCCGAAAATCGGCTTATTCCGGTTAGGGGTGGAAGCTCTGGGTACGGCGACTTGGCTATTACTTCAAAAGCATGGTGCCACCGTTTGCGGCTTGGCAGAAGATGCCTTCCTTGTCCGGAAGATTGGGACAGAAAGCGATCTGAAAACTTTATATAATCAATTGGAAGGCCCTTACCTCTTAGATTTTTGTCAAAGCAGTGTTGTTGCCCCCCGAAATGCTTTTACGAGCAGAAAAAACATGTTATCAAATGTAGACCGGTCTCATTAAAAATGAAATGCCGTATCATTTAAAATTGAAACTCATAATTATTTACAATTATTTAACGCTACCTTTATCCACTTTTGATTTTCGCGCGTCCTTATTGTAATTAAGCAATATGGACCAATTCAACGAGTTTTTTGATATCAGCCGTCTAATCTCAGGTTATTTGAAAGATGACTTGGATGAAAGCGAACAACAGCAGCTGGAAAATTGGCTGAATGTCGATCCTGAAAACCGCGCGCAATTTGAGCGTTTGACTTCTGAAGGTAAATTGCAGGATGATTTTTCGAGTTACGGACAGACTGATAAAATTTCAGCCTGGAAAAGAATTGTTAAAGAAACCGGTTATCGTAAAACAAAAGCGATCATTCTTATATATCGTATAGCCGCAGCCGCTTCAATCGTAATGGGCGCGACCATCGGCGGCTATTTTCTTTTGCATAAACAGCCAAAACAACAATTCGTACAAAATCAATACAATGATATAGCTCCGGGCGGCAATAAAGCTATCCTGACTTTAAGCAATGGCCAAAAAAATAGATTTAACGGCTGCTAAAAACGGCATCTTAGCTTTACAAGGCCAAGTCGCTATCAATAAAACGCAAAATGGCCAGGTGGTGTACTCGACCGCCAATCAACAAAATAACGAGATAGTTTATAATACCATAACTACCCCGCGCGGGGGACAATATTATCTGGTGTTGGCAGATGGCTCCAAAGTTTGGCTGAATTCTGCTTCATCGATCACTTTCCCTACTTCTTTTAAAGGGGACAAGCGTTTGGTGTCATTTACAGGCAATGTTATTTTTAAGCCTGTCCATAATGCAAAAATGCCTTTCTACGCCTCAGTGCGCGGGCAGCAAACGAAAGACATTGCCACCGAATTCGAAATTAATGCTTACGATGATGAACCAGTAATAAAAACTACGCTACTCGAAGGTAGTATACAGGTAACTGCAAAGGGCAAGTCTGTAATGCTTAAACCCGGCCAGCAATCGACTTTACAATCCAATAATTTATCGGTAGAGGCTGGCGATGTCAAAGAAGCTTTTGCCTGGCGCGATGGACTGTTGCGTTGTGACAACGACGACATACAAACGATTATGCGCAAGATTAGCCGCTGGTACGATGTAGATGTGGTTTATCAGGGCAAAGTTACCAATGAACGTTATTTAATCATTATTTCCCGCTATAAAAATATAAGCCAGGCTCTAAATATGCTGGAGTACTCAAATACAGTACACTTTAAAATTGAAGGAAGGAGGGTGACAGTTATTCAGTAAAAGTTATACTAATCCTTGGATGATCCAAAGAAAGCCATCCCGGTTGGAGCCGGAATGACTTATGACTTGGATTTCCTTAACTAATTGATTTAAACTATTTAAGTACTGCGTTTCACCTGCCCATCGTCGAAAATGAAGGGTGTTACGCCCAAACCAAATCGAACAAATGTACAATTTTTACCCTAAAAATTTTGTACCGCCTTTTGGCCGTACATCCAAAATTCTTTTAATGATGAAGTTGACCACCGTAATGCTTTTTTTAGCGATTATGCAGGTAAGCGCTACATCATTAGCACAGAAGATTACCCTGTCAGAAAAAAATACGCCGATTGATGTGGTTTTTGAGAAGATCCATACGCAAACTGGTTTTGACTTTAGTTTGCCATCGGATGTCCTAAAGGTGGCGAACAGGGTCACTATTAATGTGAAGAACGTTGAACTGCAGAATGTGTTGGCGCTGATCTTTAAGGATCAGCAGCTGGAATACCAGGTGGTGGATAAGTCCATATTGGTCCGTCTTAAAAAGGCACCTCCGGCGAGTAGACAGCTAAGTGATACAAGTAAAAATATTAAGATATCTGGTAAAGTGGTGGATTCGACGGGTAAACCGTTGTATGGCGCAAGTGTGCTGGATTTGAATTTGAAAACCGGGGTGGTGACCGGTATCGATGGCGGTTATGGTTTATCTGCGCGGGAAGGAGACATGATTAGTATCAGTTTTGTCGGATATAAGCCGGTGATTTTTAAAGCTTCGGGGAATTTGCTTTTTCAGAGTGTGGCGCTGTATGCGGTTTCGAGTAAACTAGAAGAGGTGGTGGTGAGTAATGGGTATCAGACGGTGAAGGCGGAGCGTTTTGTAGGATCTGTATCCCAATTAGATAGTGCTTCTTATGCAAGGAGAGCCGGCATGGATATCATTGACCGATTGGATGGAACGGTGCCTGGCGTGGTCTTTGATCATAAAAATACTGCGCAAACTTACCCAATACAAATAAGGGGTGTGAGCACGTTAGGTATTGTCGGTATATCACCATCTACTGCGCCGCTAATTATCCTGGATAATTTCCCCTATTCCGGTGATTTGAGTTCGATTAATCCTAATGATGTCGAAAATATTACAGTACTAAAAGACGCTGCTGCAACATCCATATGGGGCGTTCAGTCTGGCAATGGCGTGATCGTCATTACAACAAAAAAAGGAAAATATAATCAGCCATTCAGGATTTCATTGAATTCAAATGTGACAGTCCAGGAAAAGCCGAATGTTTTTTATTATCCGCAGATGAGCACATCGGATTTTGTAGATGTACAGGAGTTTCTTTTTAATAAGGGATACTATGATACCAATTTAAGTGATAACACCAACTATCCGCAGATTCCGCAAGTGGTTGCCATATTGGCACAGGAAAGATCTGGTGCGATATCAGCTACTGATGCTAATTCACAAATTAATACGCTTAAAGGAGTAGACTTTCGGGATCAATTGAATAAATACATATATAAGGATGCCGTTTCTCAACAACAGTATGTTGATTTTTCTGGTGGGAATAGCGCTTATAATTACCAATTTTCTGCCGGATATAATAATTCGCTTAATGACATCCAGGGTGGAAAGGGAATTAATCAATATACGATTACATCAAATCAATCATTTCGCCCGATAAAGAACTTGGAAATAACTGCAGGTGTAAATTATAGTCAAAGTGTCGATAGGAGATATAATTTGAATCTTCCTGTAACATATCCTTACACCCAATTAGCTGATGCTAACGGGAATCATTTAGCGGTCTCAAATGGAATAAGACAAAGTTTTGCGGATTCTGCGGTAAATAATGGTTACTTGGATTGGGATTACAGGCCTTTGGATGAAATTAAGTTGGCAGACAATAGTACAACAACACGTTTTATTCGGCTGAATTTTGGAGTGTCATACAAAATTACTAATTGGATGAGCGCTGAAATTAAATATCAATATGCTAATCAGACAACCAACAGCAGGGACTATTACAGCCCACAGACATATTTCGTACGAAGTCTAATCAATGACTATACTAATTTAAGTCAATCTGGGAATCCAACATTAGAATATCCAATTCCGGACGGTGGAATTTTGGATTTGGAAGGCCAGCAATCTAATTCACATGATATAAGGGGGCAGCTAAATTTTAATAAAAGCTGGTACAATAAAAATGTTTTTACGGCTTTGATAGCTGGTGAAATATCTGAATCACAAAGTTCAATTACCACTAATGAACGTTTGTATGGATACGATGATATCACAGGCTCCTATCAACAAGCTGTCGATTATGTAAATCCATTTCCTATAATAATCGGTGGCGGTATGGCCAATGTACCTGTCGGCGATGGTTATTCAGACGGGTTTTATAATCGGATTGTTTCTTTGCTTGCAAATGCATCGTATACCTATAATGATCGTTATACAATATATGCCAGTGCCAGACGTGATGGCTCGAACATATTTGGCGTAAACACCAATAATAAGTGGAAACCATTATGGTCAACTGGTGTAAGTTGGGATATTTCAAAAGAAGATTTTTATTCAAATAAATGGCTACCTTATTTACGCATCAGGGCCTCTTATGGATATTCCGGGAATATTAATAATCAACTTTCGGGGCTGCCAACCATAAATTATGCTCCTGGAACTATTTCACCCACAAACTTACCCTATGCGCAGGTTGGTAATGCACCAAACCCAGATTTAAGGTGGGAGCAAGTAGGCACAACTAATATAGGGATTGACTTTTCAACACCTAAGAATAGAATTTCCGGAAGTTTAGATGTATTTCACAAAAAATCAACTGACTTAATTTCAAATGTTCCGTTCGATCCTACTTCCGGTGTAACTACCTATGCAGTAAATAGTGCCAGTATGGCCGGTAATGGTTTTGACTTTTTATTGAACTCTAAAAATCTTACAGGTGACATCAAATGGAATACCAGTTTCGCATTAAGCTATTCGAAGATGATTGTTACTAAACTGTTTAATGATGGCTATGCTGCCGATTATTTCATCGAATATGGCTTGAACCCAGCTGTGGGTAAGATGGCATATGGTATTTCAAGTTATCGATGGGCAGGATTAGACCCAACAAACGGGGATCCAATAGGCTATTTGAACGGTCAAGTGAGTAAAGATTATGTAGGAATAGCTAATAGCCAGATACAGGACCAGGTTTTCAATGGTTCTGCTATTCCTTTATATTCGGGCTATATAGGTAATTCTGTTTCCTGGAAGCAATTTACTTTATCCGCAAATATAACCTATCGCTTAGATTATTATTTTCGGAAGCCAACAATAAATTATAGCGCTCTCTTTGGCGGTAAAGTCCAAAGTTCCGATTTTGATTTACGCTGGCAAAGGCCGGGTGATGAAAAAATCACGACAGTTCCTTCTATGATATATCCTGATAATCCAGCGCGTGATGAGTTCTACGAATATTCGCAAGTAAATGTATTGAGGGCTGATAACATCCGACTACAGGATATAAGGTTACAATATGATTTTCATGGAACTATTTTAAAATCATTAGGAATTCCCGGATTGCAGGTTTACTTATATGCCAATAACCTGAATATGATTTTATGGCGGGCAAATAAATCTCATCTCGATCCTGACTATACAGGCGGTACAGACAGCGGGCTGCTGCCTACACCAAAAACATTGACTGCTGGAATAAATATCAATTTGAAATAATCTTGAACAGATTTATTATGGAAACGACATACAAAGGCCTTAAAAGAAACGGCATATTAAATGCCTTAACATTAATTATAGTTTTTTCTTTACTATTTCAGGTAACATCTTGTAAAAAGTATTTAGATGAAAAACCAAGTAAGAATTTAGTCGTGCCCTCAACTGTAGCCGATTTGCAAGCCTTACTTAATAATAATTCTTCCATTAATAATGGAATGACTCCCCGGCTACTCGCATTAGTTTCAGATGATAATTATGTTACCACGACGACCTGGCTATCGGAAAGCAGCATTGAAACAACAGAACCATTAAATTATATATGGGATAAAAATGCTACAGACCTCGTCGGATCTTGGGAAGCGGCCTATGATGGTCCTATATATTATTCAAATATTGTCTTGGATGCACTGCCGAATATCGCTTCGAACAATGGAAATTTAAGTACTTTGAATGCTATTAAAGGATCTGCTTTGTTTTATAGGGCTTTTGCGTTCCAGGCATTGGCGCAGCTTTATTGTAAACCGTACAATACAACATCTAAAGCTGATCCTGGAATTGTATTAAAGCTTACGTCAGATATTAATGAAAAGATCGTAAGGGCAACTGTTCAGCAGACCTATGACCAAATTATTAACGATTTGAATCAAGCAGTAACATTGCTGCCATCTAAAAGTACTTTTCCGACTCAACCAACAGTCGGTGCTGTTTATGGATTGCTGGCACGTGTTTATTTATCTATGAGGGATTATTCAAATGCTGGCAAATATGCAAATCTTAGCCTGCAACAGAACAGCGCATTAATGGATTTTAATTCCGTTATTTCAATTCCTCAGTTTAATGTTGAAACTACCTATTTCGACATGGTTTATGAATCCATATTAGCATATCCGTCTCACGGTGGGTTAGTTGACAGTAATTTATATCGCTCTTATGATAGCAATGATTTAAGAAAATCAGTCTTTTTTAAAGCTGCCTCGGGTGGTGCTTTTGCATTCAGAGGAAGCTATTATGGATTTCGATTGGGGCTACCTTTTGATGGTATTGCTACTGATGAAATGTATTTAACCCGAGCAGAATGCTACGCCCGTGCTGGAGATGTTGCTGACGCAATGGCTGATTTGAATACATTATTAAAAACAAGATGGAAAACGGGAACTTTTGTGCCGTTCGCTGCAACAAATGCCGATGATGCCAAAAGCCAAATTTTAACCGAAAGAAGAAAAGAACTGGTTTATCGCGGTCTACGATGGTACGATCTTCGGCGCTTAAATTTAGAAGGTGCGAATATCACATTGACGAGAGTAATAAACGGTACAACTTATACTTTACCACCAAATGATTTGAGGTATGTGATGTTAATTCCTTTCGAGGTTATAAATGCTTCAGGTATTCAACAAAACCCACGTTAAGTAGGGCTATTTTCCATCCCAAGTAATTATTTTAATATGAAATTCTTCTTATTCTCATTGTGTTTAACATTGTCGTCCTTCCAAGTTTTTTGTCAAGCAGATAAAAAGCACACCAGAAGAACACATGTAAAACCCGAATTATTTGTAGGAGATAAAATGCCTGACATATCGCTCGGTGAAGTTCACAATAACTACACTGGAAATACAAAATTCTCTGAATTTAAAGGCAAGCTTGTAATTCTGGATTTTTGGAATACAATGTGTCACAGTTGTATGTTGCACTTAGAAGATGAGCGGGCTCGTCTTGAACCCTTATTATCCGGTACTCCTTCCACTGTATTCGATCCCATATTCAACCGAAAAAAAGTAGACATTTATACCGGTAATGTTAAATTTAATTCAACAGTTTTTATAAAATCACCCGTTCCGACTATTTTAACAGGAACGATTAGCGGTTTTGCAGGAAAAGAAAAAGATTTTCTGCCTGTGGAGCAAACATTTAGTATACCACTTGAAGGTGGCGTGAATATAACCCAATCACCCATTCGTATTGCTTCTGTAAACATTTCTAAACCCTTGTCGGCATGTGGCTTTGTAAACCCTTCCACTAGAAATAGTCTTTGGGATATATTTTTATTAGGGTTATTAGGCGGATTAATCGCCTTACTAACGCCTTGTGTGTTCCCAATCATTCCTTTGACGGTTTCTTTTTTTACGGCTGTGTCGATTGATAAACAGCAAGGTGTACGTAATGGCTTCCTGTATGGCTTATTTATTTTCCTGATCTATGTAATGATGAGTGTTCCTTTTCACATATTGGGAAAAGTGCAGCCGGAACTATTTAATAATATAGCGACCAGCCCAACACTGAATATTATTTTCTTTCTGGTGTTTGTCGGTTTTTCGGTTTCGCTGTTTGGGTTTGTGGAGATCAGTTTACCATCTGCTATGGCAAATACGGTTGATGCGAAAGGAGGTTTGGGAAGTATGGGCGGCATCTTTTTTATGGCGCTGACGCTGGTGATCATTTCGTTTAGCTGTACAGGACCGATTTTAGGGACTTTATTGGTGGGCTCGTTAAGTGGCGGTGCCTGGCCGCTGACGGCGGGTTTAACAGGGTTTGGTTTGGCACTGGCCTTGCCGTTTGGCTTGTTCGCGGTTTTTCCGAACGGGCTAAAGGCCCTACCACGCTCGGGTAAATGGCTGGACACGGTGAAAAAGGTGCTGGCTTTTGTGGAGCTGGCGTTGGCTTTTAAGTTTCTTTCTAATTCTGATTTGGTAATGCAATGGGGGATATTCAAACGGGAGATTTTCTTCGCCGTGTGGATCATGATCGGTATAGCGCTAACCTTGTACCTGTTTGATTTTTACCGTTTGCCACACGATAACAAGTTGAACCAACTGGGTTTGGGCAGGAAGTTTTTTGGGGTGTTGATAATGTTGTTTGTAGTTTACCTTATACCGGGATTGACTAATACGAGTTATGCGAATGTGAAGCTGTTAAGCGGTTTCCCGCCGCCGTTAAGCTATAGCATCTATGGTAAAACGGCGGGTAGTAAAAAAGGAATAGTGCCAGATGTGGTTAATGATTATGATAAGGCACTGAGGATGGCCAAAACGCAGCATAGACTGTTGCTGGTGGACTTCACTGGTTGGGCCTGTGTGAACTGCCGGAAGATGGAGGAGCAGGTTTGGGTAAAACCGGAGGTGGCTGACTTGATCCGGTCGCATTTTGTGCTGGTTTCATTGTATGTGGATGATAAGCAAAAGCTGCCGCTGGGGTTGCGTATTTATGATTATAAGACTAAAAGCGGCGCTTCAAAGGATATTGTTACGGTCGGCGATAAGTGGGCAACTTTCCAGTCGGAGAATACAGGGCAGGTGACACAGCCGCTGTATATGGTCTTGAACGATAGTCAGGAATTGATGAACAGCCCAGTAGGCTATACACCCGATGCCGATGCTTACAGAAACTGGCTGAATTGTGCCTATGATAAATTTTTGAACAAATAAAAAATACTGATATGAATAATCAATTAATTAATAAATCTTCATATTCTACCGCTATATCATTAAAAAGTGGCATATCGCTACTTTTTTTACTTGTCGGTTTGGCTTATTCCTGTAAGAGCCTAAAAAAAAGTATAACAAAACCTGAAGTTAACGATAAGGTAACTGCGGAAAGCGATGTTAAAACTGATACGGTAAGAAAAAGTGAAAAGCTGAAATCGTATAAAGAAGTCATTACCGATAAGGCAATTACGAAAACAGGATTGATCACCATTCATCAAATCGAAAAAACCTATTATTTTGAAATACCCGATTCGCTGTTTGGCCGTGATTTATTAGTCGTAAACCGTATCAAAAGTGGAGCCGCCGGCGGGCGGGTACAGGGGTTTGGCTATGCGGGTGACGAATATGGTGAGAGCGTTATGCAATTCACTAAAGGCCCCGATCATAAGGTGTTTTTAAAAAAAATATCCTTTTTGGAACAATCTAATGACAGTACTGCTAACGGTTTGTACAGATCAGTTTTGAACTCAAACATACAGCCCATCATTGCCGCGTTTGATGCCAAAACGATTTCACTTGACGGTAAGAACACCGTTATCGATGTGACCGATTATGTTAATTCGGATAATGACGGGTTGTTTTTTAATAACGATTTTAAAAAAGTATTGAAACTTGGGGCTTTTCAAAAAGATAAATCCTATGTTAAGTCAATCAATACATTTCCGATCAATATCGAAATCACTACTGTTAAAACCTATCAAAAAACGGATGCTGGTTTTACAACCTACGAATTGAATAATTCCATTATATTATTGCCTAAAACCCCTATGCAACCGCGGTATGCCGATCCACGGATCGGTTATTTTTCGGCTGATTATGTGGATTATGATTGGGACCCCCAAAGAGTGGAACAGACCAGTATGATAACTCGCTGGCGCTTGGAACCCAAGGACGAGGATATTGCCAAATACCAACGAGGGGAATTGGTTGAGCCAAAGAAACCTATTGTATTCTATATTGATCCTACTACACCTAAAAAATGGATTCCTTATTTGATACAAGGGATAGATGCCTGGCAGAAGGCATTTGAAAAGGCTGGTTTTAAAAACGCGATATATGGTTTGGAGGCTCCCAAAAACGATTCGACCTGGAGCATTGATGATGCGACCCATAACGTTTTGGTATATAAGCCATCGGATATTAGTAATGCCAGGGGGTTACATGTTCATGATCCAAGGAGCGGGGAAATTATTGAATCACACATTAACTGGTATCATAATGTTATGGCGTTGGTGCATGATTGGTATATGGTGCAGGCTGGTCCGTCCGATCCCAACGCAAGAAAAATGGAATTTGATGAGCGATTAATGGGACAACTAATCCAGATGGTTTGTACACACGAAATTGGCCATGCTTTAGGACTGATGCACAATTTCGGCGCCAGTTCCACGGTGCCCGTGGATAGTTTAAGGAGTAAAAAAGGGTTTGCCCGGGCCTTTTACTGTGACCTGGATGGCAAGGAACACACCCTGTGGTTCAACGGCATCTGTGATGTCATGATCTCCGTTTACAGTTTCTTTACCCAGCAGCCCGCTTCCGAAAACATCGAACTGCTGGAAGACAGCATCCTGCAATCCATCACCTGGCAGGAACTGCAGGATGTCTACACCGATCACCCGTCGTTCAACTATCATGGCCGCAAACTGACAGAGACCTATTACATCCGGTCCGAAGAACGGGCGATGATGCTTCACTGCAAAAAGCCCATCGACCGCTACAGGCTCCTGCTCAAAACCTATCCCAACATCCTGCAGCAGGCCAGCCTGAAACAGATCGCCTCCTACCTCGGCATCGAGCTGGAAACCCTCAGCCGCCTGCGCGCCAATAAAAGCATTTGATCCAAATCAAATAATCCATTGAAAACCAAAATATTTTAAACCGGAAAACCATGAAAAAATATATTCTTCCCATCGTACCGATATGCCTTCTTTTACTTTCCTTCGCCATCAGCTGCCGGAAAGACAACAGCAATGAAGCAATAAACCTAACTCCAAAAAACACCGATACGCTTAGCTTAGCACAGGTAAAAGATTGGTATGCCCAAAACGTAAACAACACCTCCAATAACCGTCCAGTAAACAACGCCACAAAATCCTTCAACCTCAGCAGCCTAAGCTTTGACTGGAACAAAGCCAGTAACATCCGCACCGGCAAACAAAACTATTGGGTCGTCGCCTTAGCCGGACAGCCGGCCTACCGGAACGCCAAACAAGGCTACCGGAAACTGGCCTTTTTCCGCGACAGCACCGGTAACATACGGGCGCGCATCCTGGAGATCATCCCCGACGTGGCCTACCTCCACCAGCATCACGGCGCGGATACCAAAACCTTTACCGGCCTCATCTTCTTCTATGACCAATACTACCACCTGCTCAACGGCAAAGTATTCAACAACGGCAAACAGGTCGGGCAAATCAGTCCTAAAACGACGACCAATAACACAACAGCAGCGGCTACAACGCAATCCGCCACCAACCCTATGGCCAGGAATGACGTCGCCATGATCCAAACCTGCAGCTGGGTAGACGACAACTATATCGATGCCGATGGCGTGGTTACCATCTATTCCTACCAGGTTTGCAGTTATAGCATTGATGATGATGGTTCGGACATCGGTGGCGGCGGCACTACATCCGGCGATCCGCTGGGCAGCGGCGGGGGTGGTGGCGGCAGCGAAGGAACCGCACCCACTCCGGCCGCCTTACCCGGCCAAACCAACCAGGCCATCGATCCTAAAAAATACATGAACTGTTTTGGCGGCCTGCCCGATATCGGCTCCAAAGAAACCATCACCGTCTACGTCGAAGAACCGCAGCCGGGCCTGCCCTTCAACTATGGCACCAACTCCGTCGGGCATACTGCCATCAGCCTCAGCAAAACCTACAACGGGCAAACCATCACCCAAACCGTGGGTTTTTACCCCGCCAACAGTAAATTGGCGGCAACCGGAACAACCGCAAAAGTCGTCGACAATACGAACCTAACCTATGACGTCAGCATCACCTACCAGGTCGAACCCTTTGAGTTTAACGCCATAGCTAACTTTATCGCCAACCCGCCGGCCACCTATAACCTCTATACCTACAACTGTACTAATTTTGTATATGATGCCTGTTCAAAGGGTGATATTACCCTACCCGATCCGGAAGGCAACGTCGGGATGTTCCAAACCGGCATGACACCGGCAGCATTGGGCAGCTCCATCAGCGACCTCACCGGCCAGGATGGCGTCAACACCACAGGCGGCGTAACCGGAACCAGTCACGGACCTTGTAATTAAAACCATCATGAAAAGCAATAAAATTGAGACAGACGGCGCTAAAAATAAGCTAAAAAAAAGAACGCGCATCATCAAATGGCTGGCCATCCTATTCGCCATCATCATTCTGATCGCCAACTTCAGCCCCATCAGCTATACGCTGCATGAAAACTACACTTACAGTAACTACGACGGCAGCTTTACCGGCGACGAAGAAGCCGGCGGAACCGGCGCCTTTAAAACCGTCCGGTACGATTACCGCGACTGGCTCAAAGCCCACCCGGACAAAGCCCAAAAAGACAGCCGGCTCTACCGCACCTTCAGCATCAACCCCTGGCGGTTCTGGGAATGGAGCGATTACCTGTTCTGCCCGGAAAGGTTCCGCCTGCCATATAAAACACCTGAAAACAGGCAAACGACAACCCTTTCTTTATGGGATCAGCTTTGGGATTATTTCTGATCCTTTCATATCAAAGACAAAGGGGCTTCGCGCCCCTTTGTCTTACGATCACTTACGCTTTATTCATTGAATAAAACGCGGTGACCCGGATTTTCCGGGCAAACCAAAATTCCTTACCCAAACCAGGCAAAAGTTGTCACAACCGCCAAACAGTTATCAAACCCTGAACCGCTTCCGGAACGCCAGCGGCCCCATCCCCACCGCCCGGCGAAAGAACGTCGAAAACACCGCCGTACTGTTAAACCCCAGGTCAGCCGCGATCCGCTTCACCTGCGCATCCGAATAAACTAATAACTGCTGCCCTTCCGCCAACAACTGCTCATTCACCAGCTCTACGATATTCCTTCCCGTCGACTGCCTGGCCATCCGGTTCAGCTGACGTACCGGCTCCCCTAACTTATCCGCATAAAACAAAGCCGAACGCTCCTCCCGGTAATGCAACCTGATCAGCTTATACAGCATCCCAATAGCCGTCATCACCTCCTTCGATAATTCACTCGACAACCTCGCCGCCTGCAAAATATGACGAAAGATGATCCACAAATAATCGTCCATCAACCGCCACAACGCTTCCGGGCTGGCGGACATCAGTTGATACAACGCATCTATCGCCACCATCACCTCGGCTGGCAGGTCGATAAAAAACCCGCCGCCTACCGGCTGGAACAAGGATAAACCCATCGCCTCCGGGTGTTCGGACAAGAACTGGCGCAACAACCATTCCGGGAAACAAATCAATTTGAGAGAAGATAAAGGCCCATCCACGATCCGCCGCTGGCGAGGATGAAACAAAAACACCCGCCCCGGTTGCCAATGGTACATCCTGCCATCCACCAGCATAACCGTCATCACCTCCGCCCAGCCCAAAGCCAGCTCACTTGTTTTAAAGGCATGCAACCACTCCAAACCATTTACAGGATCAACCAAAGCCCGTACGGGCGGATAAGAAAAGTTATTCATCAGGCAAGGTTTAAACGCCCATACGCGGGCCCTGCCAAATGCCATACAGGATCGGCTCTGGTAAACCGGGCACAGCACCGACAAGACCACGCGTATCAGCGGTCTATCAGCGCTCCCAGCCCCTAAAATTTACCAGACTTTTTCCTGTTGGGAGAATATTATTAAATCACATCATCAATAAACAACAAACAATAAAAAGCGCCGTTTGCACAGCCCGACGCTTTGTTTTCCTCATTAAACAAACTATTAACTGACCTTGATAAAGAACAATTGTACAGGCAGATCACTGCTAAGCTAAATTCCGTCTCATAGAAAAAGCGCCATTGCACCGCTGGCGCTTCCTTCATTAACTTTTAACCGACCTTATAAAGAACAAACTCGTGCAATAGGTCACTTTTCTTTTGTATGCTTAAGGGTAATCCCTTTTTTTCTCTTCCCGCTGATCCCATACCAGCCAAATGATCACCGCCACCATAAAGGCGATAGTTGTCCCCACTCCTGTATAAAACTTCCAATCCATATTTATTCCGCGTAAACGATCCGCTTGGTAAAATACTTCGGGTACTCCTGGTATCCCTGCTGCAAATAAAACTGATGTACCTGGGCGCGCCACTCCATACAATGCACCTGTATCCGTTCACATTTCCGCACTCTGGCCCGTTCGGTTACATACTGTTCTAATTCTCTGGCCACAGAGAGGCCTTTGACCGACTCATCCGCCGACAAATAACTGATGATCAGCAAACTTCCGTCAAACGCCAGTTGCGGCAAATAATGTACTGCCACAAATCCAACCACCTCCCTGTTCAACTCATACACAAACACCTCATGATCTTCCTTTCCAAACAGCATATCCAACTGGCTCACCAAATGACTGGTACGCGAAACATACCCCAAAGACTGGAGCAACAATTTAATACCCGGTGCATCACGGTAGGTCGCTTTTCTGACAGACATATTGTATAGATTCGTTAATTTCCTTTTTAATAATCGATGTCTCTAGTATCAATAGGCAAATCATTTTGCATAATTTTTGAACTGGGAACAAAACTATCTTGCAAGCCACTTTTATTTGACAAACTATTACTTCCAATTCCACTTTCTTCAAGCAAGGCCTTTTTCAATCTTTTCTCATCGTCCTTTAAATGAAGTAGAGTCATCTTATCTCTTTGGCCGATTTGAGCGATTTTTATTTCGTTGATCAGTTTATATATGTGTTCTTGCATGATCGAATGTATATCTCCAGATGCATTTTCTTTGCCTATATATGAGTCGATAATGTAATCCGATGTTTTATAATTCAAACACATGACTAGGCGATCCACATAAGTATTTTGCAGATTACGTCTTTCTGTGGTTATCGACTTTTTTGTTTTTAACTCTTTCCATATTCCATTTTCCAGATCAGTCAGAAATTCATCTATCGAATAAATTGAACTATCCGGCTGATTTGCCATTTCCGTCATATTTTGAAAATTCAATTGGTTTAACAGTTTTTGAAGCACTTGTTCCTGAATTTGCAAAATGGTATTGGAATGCGGAGCCGACACAATAGCATCGATTTTTTTATCCATGAGCCAAGTTGGCGTATCAAACAATTCATCTTGTAAAAACTGCACCGCCTGTTTTTGTTTTTTACGACTAATGTAACCTACAACTGCACCAGGCTGTTCTACAGTTATATAATTCCTTGTCCTTGTTCCAATATTATTGGTAACGTGCATCAAATAATAACAGTATTGTAAAATGGTCATTCTTAACATGTCCAATAAATTTTGATACGACTGGTTAGGTACCCTTGACCAATCTATCAAATTCGATAACACAATTTTTAAATTTTTGATGCCATAATAGCCTGCCCGCATTGCGTCGTCCCCCAGATCTTCACTCTGACAACGCGGATCCGATGGAATATAAAAAACCTGTGGTCCATACCATAGATATTTGTCTTTACTTGTCCTTGCAATGACCCATTTGTTCATATAGGCTTCTTCCTGGTCCCTATTTCCCAAATTTGGAAGCCATTTGTAGCCCCATTCAATTGCCCATTTGTCGTAGACACCAATA
>JABDAU010000075.1 GCA_013289045.1 Bacteroidota bacterium
ATTGCCCGTCTTATCAAAATAAAAATAAAGCGGCGAGTTGATCTCGATCCTGTCGATACCGTTATCAAGCCCGGCCCACAGGTTTTGTGCATCATCGGTATAAAGACTCAGAACAGTATTGTTTTGCAGCCCGCTTGATTTATTAATGTGCTGTACTACATTACCGGCGGTATCCAGTATCACTATACCATTTAATATAGTGCCATAGGCAAAGTATTTCCCGGCCACCAATGCGCCATTGTTCAATTGATAGGTTTGGAGGAAATTATTGGCCTGGTTGCTCCAGGGCTTAATGGTTTTGCCATCATAAAAAAACAAACCGCTTTTTGATGTGCCGATGATGTAGCCCTTGTCCTGGAAAGGAAGTATAGACAATACACCGTCTGTGCCCAATACCTGGCTGCCAGGTATCAATTCAAGGTGACCGCCTTTTAGTTCGAATAACCCTGTGCCGACATGCTCCACAAAAAAACGATGCCCCAACTTAAATGCGAAAAGGAATGGCTGCGCCGTATTGATGCGGATCACATTCATCCGGCCGTTCTCGTAAATATACAGGCAGCCGAAGGATTGAAAGATGACGCGGTTATCGTCTACATAGATCTTCCAGATCTCCTCGTTCAAAAAGCTTTTCTGCTTTACTTTGGAGGTAAGGGAATGGTATATTAAAAAACCCTGTTGGTTGTTCTCCCAGTAACCAAACTCGCCAAAACCGCCTGCATAGATCTTGCCTTTTCCATCCGCAGCTACTGATCGTACGATAAGCCCATGCGGCATACGGTGCAGCTGCCAGTATTTTCCATCGAACGATAACAAGCCGTCTGAGTTACCGAAGTACATTATACCATGCTCGTCCTTGGTGATGGACCAGTTCTGGTTGCCCGACTGGTACATGGCCTTGGTATAATTTTGCACATAGGGTACGCCAACACTCTTAATATCGGTAGCCTTTGCTTTGGGGATAGCAAGCAGGGCCAGCAATACAAAAAGTACATGTTTCAGCGCGGTATGCATTAAGGTGGTGAATTGGTCGTTATTAAAACTCAGCAAAGCTAATATATAATTAAAAATAGACGAATGGCCTTATATTTTCAGCCGCAGGTGCTTTTTCTCCATCAGCCCAACCAACCAGATAAGGATAAAAGCTGTTGCCATTGATCGCATAAGGCCGATGATGCCGTTGTTAAATATTTCGGGGTATTCAATATCAAACAGCATGAGCAAGTAAACCTGGAAATATGGCATCAGGTAACAGGTAAGCGTGCTGGTGCCCGCCGGGCGGATGATCTTAAATAAATTGGCTTTGCCTTTTACATCAACTATGTAAATAAACAGCTCGAACATGAGCAGCGTAATGCCGCTGCAAATAAATACCCAGGCCGGGGTTGAGCGTATCTTAGAAATGCCCTCGGCATATGGGCGTATCAGTAGCCCTCCTACGATCAGCAATACACCGGCAATAGCAAATATGGCCCATAATTGCCGTGTTCTATCTCTTTCAGCCAGCCAGGTATAACCAACGGAAGTTACCACGCCAAACATTACAAGCGCTACTGAAGCCATATCGCCAACTATCGGGAACTGGTTATCGATCACTTCAGTATGCATACATATATTGATGCCTACAGCGATGAGCAGGAAAACAATGAGCGCTGCAATTTTTCCTTTTGAGAGGAAGTAAACCATAGCACAGACCAAATACGACCACCCGATAATACCCAGGATCCCCCACCATGACGGATGCATATAAGTGATATGTTTGGCATCGCCGCCTACATAAAGTACCGCCATTATGATCAACCCTACTATGCCTGTACCTACCAATACATACTTCTTTATTTTGAACTCTTTAGGATAATCGAGCCAAATGAGGAAGAAGCATAGTGTTATGATCAGCGCCCATACCGGTTTTGACAGAACTGCCGCGCTTTCATTATAATCTTCCAGGTTTACGTGGTAAAAGCCCATAATGAGCAGCGCCGCGCTGCGGGTAAGGATGTAAAACAGCACCTGCCTGGCGTTATCGCCTTTGCTTAGCCTGTTTTTTATAGCAAGCGGGATAGATAATCCCACGATAAATAAAAACGCCGGGAAAATGGTATCTGCAAACCCCATCGCATCTTCGTTACCTTTCGCATGGTCTATCCATTCGGGCACGTGTTTTACGCCGCTGGCGTCGTTCACAAATATCATCAGCAGCATGGTTAAGGCACGCAATACATCTATCGACTGGAGGCGTTTGGGCAGTTGAGGCATAATCAGTAGTTGGTTCCGCTAAATTTACGTTATCTGCGGTAATACTGCTAAACTTCTGCTAAAAAACGTCACCTGGAGGGATATTTACTTTGGTTAGTTGTTTCTTCCATCTGCCTGCCATTATTTACACTTACTAAATCGTTGATAATTAGCTAAAAGCAACATTCACTCAACTATCGCTTATCACCCAAATGTTAATTTTTGTTAATAAAAGTTAAAATTCTTTGTGACCTAAAAATTTAGTTATACATTAGGGTCAACCTTAATAACCCTTAATGAAACTCGCAATTTCTACCTTAGTCTTATGTTGCCTGTGCTCTTTTGCGGCTATGGCGCAAACCAATTATTCTATAAAAGGCACTACCGGTGATGCCAGCAGTAATGTAAAACTGGCCGGTGCAACAGTGCTTGTGCTAAATCAAAAAGACTCCATTATGCGGGCTTTTGCCTGGACCGGCAGTTTTGGCGAATTTGCCATTAACAATTTGCCTAAAGGTAAATTTATACTGGAGATGACGTATCCCGGCTATGCCGATTACGTTGATAAATTCACGCTTGATTCGGCTAATACCATGCATGATTTTGGGTACATCGATATGGTGCTCAAAACCAAATTGCTGAAAGACGTAATTGTGAAAGGCGAAGTTGACGCTATTAAAATAAAGGGTGATACTACCGAATTTAATGCCAAAGCCTACAAAACACAACCAAATGCTTCTGTTGAAGATCTGTTGAAGCAGTTTCCCGGCTTCCAGGTGGATAAGGATGGCAAAATAACAGCCCAGGGCAAGACCGTACAAAAAGTATTGGTTGACGGCGAAGAATTTTTTGGCGACGACCCCACGCTGGTAACCAAGAACCTGCGGGCAGACATGGTTGATAAAGTACAGCTTTATGAGAAAAAAAGCGACCAGGCCGCGTTTACCGGTATAGATGATGGTAAAACCACTACAACCCTTAATCTTAAATTAAAGCAGGATAAAAAGAACGGCTTGTTTGGTAAAGTAAATTCCAATATTGGCACAGATGGGTACTATGAAGATCAACTGCAATTTAACCGTTTTAAAGCGAATGAAAAATTCTCCGTTTATGGCACAACCGCAAATGATGGCCGTACCGGGCTGGGATGGGAAGATAATAACTCGTTAGGTGTAGGCAATGATAATATGCAGATGAGTGACGATGGCGCCATGTTTTTCTTTTCCGGTAGCGGTGATGCCCTCGATTCGTTCAGTGGTTATTTTGACGGCAAGGGTAAGCCGGTCGCTTCATCGGCAGGCGCGCATCTTGATGACAAGTGGGATGGCGATAAGCAATCTATCAATGCCAATTACAAAATCGGGCAGATAGATGTTACCGGTACCACAATCACAACGCAGCAGCAAACATTGCCCACCGGTACCAACGATGTAAACAGCAATGAAACCTTCAACAATTTTGCCTTCCGCCAAAAGCTTGATCTTACTTACCAGATAAAGCTGGACACCTCAGCCACGCTCAAAATTATGGCCAGCGGTACAGATAAGACTTTTCACGTGGTGAACGATGTTTCAACCGAAACTGATTCAGCAGGCGTAAAGCTTAATACCAATAATAGAAGTGTAGATAACCATGGCGACGAGCACATATTCAATGCCAGCGCATTGTTTACCAAGAAATTTAAGAAAGTGGGCCGTACCTTATCGTGGTTGGTTAGCGAAGCATATGATCAGAATAAAACTACCGGGTTCTTGAATTCAACCCTCACCTATTATAATACAACGCCGCCACGCGATTCCATTATCAACCAGTTTAAACCCACCAACACCACCACGCAAACGCTAAAGAGTAATATCACCTATTCCGAGCCGATCAGTAAAAGGCTTTCTGTATTATTCAATTATGGCATTAGTATCGATAATGCTACCAGCAATAACCAGTCATTTGATCAATCTTCGCCCGGTGTTTACGACATTTTAGACCAAACTTACAGTAACGATTACAAATTTAACCAGCTGGATAACCAGGTAGGCGCTATATTCAATTACAAATACAAAAAGGCAACTTTTAACTTCGGTACAAAAGTTTCGGATGATGGTTACAAACAGGTAAATGAGTATACAGGCGACGCCATGACACGCAACTTTATCAACTGGTACCCGCAGGCGATGTACCAATACAAATTTGGCCCGCAATCGAGCTTAACCATCAATTATAATGGCAGTACCCAACAGCCAGGCATCCAGCAATTACAGCCACTGCTTACCAATGCCGACCCATTGAACGTTACATTGGGTAACCCCGATCTGAAGCCGTCTTTCAGGAACAGTATCTATGGATGGTATAACAATTACAAAGTGATCAGCGGCCTTTCCTATTTTATCAATGGCGGTTACAATAATACCTTCAATGCTATTGTAAACAACACGGTTACCGCCGATGGTAAAAACACCATACAATATGTAAACCTACGCGGCGAAACACCATATAACTTTTATTTCTACGGAAATGTTGGCCAAAAGATAAAATCGATAGATACTTATTTGGGCCTGTATGCCAATTCAAATGCAAATGTTACCTACAGCTATATTAATAATGAGCTGGATAAGGCGCAAAGCCATACCTACAGCGGCGGCCTTAACATTCAGAAGTATGTAGAGAAAAAATACGACTTCAATTTAGGTGGTGGTCCGTCATATACCTTCAGCACCATGTCTTTACAGCCCGATGTAAACAATAATGCCGCAGGTTTAAATATCAATGGCGGAGGCAATCTTTTTCTGCCGCTTAAATTTGGCCTGGGTTCGGACATCAATTATAATTATACCGCAAAAACGCAGGCGTTTAGCGCACAGTACAAAACCATATGGAACGCCTATATTTTTAAAACTTTCCTGAAGGAAGATAAACTGAAAATCTCCGCTTCTGTAAACGACCTGCTCGATCAAAATACAAATTACAGCAGGGGTATTTATGGCAACACCACTACGCAAACCAATACTAACGGCATACGCAGGTTCTTTATGCTATCGGTAGTATGGAATTTTACAAAATTTGGCACATCAAAAACACAAGACCAATCAAAATGAAAAGGCTATTAACGTTGATCATTTTCCTGGCGGCTTCAGCCAGTATAGCAAATGCCCAAAACCAGCATTTTACTACTTCGGGTGTAATTGAGTACAACAAAACCATCAATATTTATGCGCTGATCACCAAAGAAATGTGGGATGATAAAGATAACAGCATGGAGCAGCAGGTATTTGAGGGTTATAAAAAGAACCATCCGCAATTCAGGGTATTGAAAAGTACTTTAACGTTCCAAAACAATAAATCGTTATTCACACATGAGGATGACGATGACCAGCCAAACGGATGGTGGGATCTGGAGATAGCCAAGCAGCCCAACACCGTTTACACCGACCTTGCGCAGGGACGCAACATTGTACAAAAACAGGTTTTTGAGCAGACTTATTTAATAACTGATACTACCCGCAAAATACATTGGAAGATAACCGATGAAACCCGCGAGATAGCGGGCTATACCTGTCGCCGGGCCAATGCCATTGTAATGGATTCCATTTATGTGGTGGCGTTTTATACCGATAAAATTCATGTGTCAGGCGGCCCTGAAGGTTTTTCGGGCTTGCCGGGTATGATATTGGGTGTAGCGCTGCCGCATGAGAACATTACATGGTTTGCCACAAAGGTGACGGATATGACGGTTGATGAAAAATCCATAGCCCCGCCAAAAAAAGGAAAACCGGTAAACCAAACAGAATTAAAAGCGACATTGAAATCGGCAATGCAAGGATGGGGCAAGGAAGCTTACCAAAACTTTAAGGCATTCCTGTTATAACACTATTACTTAGTTAGAAGACGTCATTTTTACTTGCCCGTTAATGCAACTGATGTTATAATTTTTGCCGTTATACTTTACATTATAAAGGGTACCGCTGAAAGAGATCCTTTGCTCAGGCACATTAATGGCCTTGCCAAAAGCATCGGGAAAAAAACCCATAAAATCCTTCAGCATTATTTGCGAGAATGCGATACCATCAACCGCTTCGCGGCTTGTCCAGCCGCGGCTGGCAATGCGTACATTGCCTAGTTTGTTATACTTATTAGTATCCCATAATTCATGCGCCTGCGCCCAGCAGCCCTCATTAGTAACCGGCGCCACACGGTCATAAAACGCGAATGCCTGTTGTTTGTAACCCAACTGTGTCAGCGCGTCCATGGTTGCCGGCGGCCAGCCGTCGAAAGCGCCAAGCGGGCCATGGTCGGGCCTGTCGGAATTTTTGGCGGCAACATCCTGTAATGACTGCGCCCGCATCCAGTTATGCGTGAGCAATTCATCGTTTACAAATTTCACCATCGCCTTGCTGGTATCAGCAGGTATATCCCTGCTCATAAACTTGCCGAAAAATATAAAATCGAGTACATGCCGTTGCTCAATTTTTTTATCACCGGGGAAAACTACGTTCCACACACCATTGCCTGCGTAAAGTTTCAATACAAGTTTTGCCATTGTATCCGCTTCTGCGTTCAGGTAAGCAGCCTTGCCTGGTTCGCCAAGTTTCGTATAAAGATCAGCTGTTTTGCGCATCATCCATACATAACCCACGTTGAATGAAGGAACGATATGCTTATAAGTAGGCACACACTCCAGCAGGTTCCACTCATTATCGCCAAAATCAGCCAGTTTATAAATATCATCGGTACATCCCGGCTGGCCGTATATGGACATCTTTTTCCAATGCTGCGCATAATCATCGATGATATCTATAAGTTTTTTACCCTTTATAGATCGATTCAAAAACATGTAATCTCCCGTTACCGTGACGTACGAATAAACCATCTGGAATACGGCCCAATAGTTTGCCCGGTAAGCGTTACCTATGCCGCTACCGCCAAAATTGTCCTTACCATAGTTTTTATCAAGATCGATATTGCCTATCCAGTCTTCGAGGTCCTCTTTCATCATTGCAGGATCTGCCAGTGCATATATGGACGCCCATTCAGCCGAGTCCCAAAAGAAAACAACCGAAGCGCCCCATTTTGGCCCGCAGGTTAATACTACGCGTTTGTGCGCAGGCAGATCGAGGTTTAACAGGTACAAAAATGTAAGCGGCCCGGTATAATACACTTTCTTTGCTGCAGCATCATTAGTCTGCAGCACCGGGAAATTGCCCGAAATAAGCTTATTGCCCGGTACAAATAACTCATGCCAGCGGCCGCGCCAGGTGGTTTCAACTGAAGCAAAAGTCTGATCGAAACTATTTTTCCATTTATTAATATTTGCTTCAACTAACTGCCGGGTTTGCCCATAGGTCATAAAAAACCGGATATTTTTTACAGCTTTTGACTGCAGGGAAATATTCCATTTCGCTACGCCGCCGCTGTTGCGGGGTGTTAGCTCATCGGGCGTATCAACAAGGCAAAACCCGATAAAGCATTGCGTCTCAGTATCAGCAATAATAAGTTTGTTGGCTGAATGCTCAACTACTTTATACTTTTTACTATCCAATATTTCGTCATCAGTTGGCCAGCTTGCTTTTTGCGTATTCTTTATTTGTCCCGGTGCATTGGTGTCGGCATTTTCAGTTTTCACATTTCCCTGCGAAAGCCCCGCGTTATCTACTACGTTCACGATCTCATCATCGCGCAGCAAATGTTTGCCTTTTAATGTTGGGTATGGGTAAGGATAAGCCCAGGTATCTTTATCATAACTGCTGATAAACCCGATCAGGTCCTGCGTTATCTCGTACCGTTGTGTTTCGCTGGTATTATTGGTAATCTTTACCTCCCACATTATACCGTCATGATCGGGGATCATACGCACGGAACTTTGGATAGCATAAGTTGATGTTATCGCCTTTCGCAAACCTTCCCATGGCTGCCAGCGGAATAATTGCACTCGCGGAGCTATCCCGTTTATCCGTAACACACCAGAATGATAACCGCCACTGAATGGGGCCCGTGCAAACCAACTAACAGATGTCATATCCCTGTTAAGCGATGCCTGCGCCCTGAAATTTCTCAGGGAGGGTTCCGTAGCAATAGTGTCGGCACTTACCCATTTGCCTGAAAGCCGGCCGATATCAGGAATGTTTGTATATATCGCAGACCGGTTTTGCTGTGCGTAGCATATGCTAACAAGGCAACATAACGGTACTGTTATGAAAAACGAATAGCTTATGAATTTCTTCAATTGACTTATAATTTGGTTAGCTAAAAGTAACGAACAAATTTTTTTAATGATTAACGCGTATTACCTGTAAAAAACAGATTGTTTACGTTATACCGACATTAAACAATGGTTTGGTTGGTTTCGCGGTACGCTGTTGGCGTTTGGTTGAAAGCTTGCTTAAATGTTTTATAAAAGTGCCCAAGATTAGTAAACCCGCAATCGTTGCAGATCACTTTTATCGGGTTATTGGTCATGGAAAGCTGTTTTGCAGCAAAGCTCATGCGCAGCTCGGTAATCAGGTCTGAGAGTGTTTTGTTATAGGCTGCGCGTACTACCCGGTTCACATGATCTATATTTTTCTCGCACAAAGCAGCAAAGCCGTTGGCCCCTTGTTTAAACAATTCGGGCGTGGTATAATCCTGTATGGCGTTATACAGCCACACCGGAACCTGGCTATCCAACAGCAGATCTTTATTGGCCGCTATCAAACCGAAAATAAACAAAAGCAGTGTATCTAAATAAAACTTTGAGCGCTTGTACTTCCATGTTTTTTCTGATTTCTGCGAGATGCGGCGGATCAGCGCCATGTCCATTAATACATGGTAAGGCAACGGCGTGCCGGTCCAGAAATAAGAGCTATATTCCTGGAAATACCGTTCCCTGAAATATTCCAGCGTATCTGCCGGGAAAGCCAGGTTCATAACCGTAAGTCCGGCGCTTGTAGAGCTGAACGTGTGCTCATCTTCCGGCCTGATCATCACCAAATGACCGGGTTTTAGCGGTACTTTTTGCCCGTTGATGATATGGAAGCCCGTTCCGTTCTCTATCCAGAAGATCTCGGCATAATCATGGCTATGCAGCGACAGGTCATACCGCGAGTGTATGGTTACCCTCGCGATGTGAAAGCAATCATCGCCGGTGATAAAATCTTTTAACAGGAACCGCTTGGTCATCAATCAAATATACTTATTTAAGGTAGATGAGCGGATTATTGCCACGGTTAAGGCCGCGGGCATGGTATATTTTTTTGTTTTGATTATTGGGATGTTCACGGTCTAAAACCAGATCGGTATTAAAATAGCGCATGGTATAACCGGTACGGCGTGTATTACTGGTATTGGCGTATGCGCCATGTATAATGCGCGAATCGTGCAGCGAGTATGTGCCTTTTTTCAACGCAAACCAAACCACGTCGTTCTCATTTATCGAATCGCTTTTTATCTGGCGGTTAAATATTTTATGATCCGTTCCCATGTCTTCGTACTCTGAGAAACCGTTGGCATGGGTGCCCGGTACAACGCCCATGCAGCCGTTTTCCTTCGTAGCTTCATCAATAGCCAGCCAAATAGTTACGATATCATCAAACCGGTTAAAACGTCCTTCCCAATAGGCGCTGTCCTCATGCCATGGCGTTGGTTTGCCTGTTTTAGGCTCTTTGCAAATGAAGCCGCTGCTCCACAAACCAATATTTGGCCCGATCAACGGTTCAACCACATCTATCACTTCTTTAGCCAGCAGGAACTCAAACAGGCGGTCGTCTTTTAAATGCGGGTTATTCATTTCATCCGGGCGCAGGTCGCCGCGGTTAGCTAAATGCTCTTCAAAAATATTGAATAGCTGTTCGAATTTATCCGGCGTGAACAGCGGGACATGCGGCAATAGATAACCGTTTTGCTTGTAAAAATCAACCTGCTCAGGGCTGATGATCTGTTTGTGAATTACTGTCATACTATTAAGTTTTTTGATAAATAGCCTTTCATAAATAAGTTCATATTATACTGGCGTTCTACCGCATGCTCACCTGGCAACAGGTATGGCGGTGGCCCAAACTCGGGGGTAATGATCAGTTCGCTGCTTTGTTTTTGGCGGTGATGATCAACTATCTGCTGCCACCATTTGGTATGCTGCTGTAATTCTTTTTCATATTCCGGCGCCGCCGGATTGGGTACTTGCGGCCCTTGTGCATAACCAACCCGCGCATGGATATAAGCACAATGCGGAACAACCTTATCAATAATATGCTGCTGGTTTTCCAATAGCGATTCAGCAACAACGCACCAATGCGAGAGATCAGCCGTTAGCTTAATATCCGGGAAGGCTTCCAGGTATTTTTCAATCACAACAGCAGCATAAGAGAACCTGCCACGGTGTGTCTCATGGCAAACGGCAATGCTATGTTTCCCCGATAACTCCTCCGCACATCTGATAAATTCTGCGTTCTGTTCAAAAGTGAAATGATCACGGCCCGTGTGCGAGTTGATCATTACAGGCTGCAATTGTAATAGCCTTTCCATTTTAGAGCTATAGGCGGCCAGCATCTCATCCGGCGCTCCATCTTTCGGATATGGCAGTTGTATTAAAAGCTCCAGCCCGCTTTCGTCAAATAATTGCTTTACTGCTTCTACATCAACCAGGTCGGGGTCAAGCGCTATCTCCGCACCATCGTAACCCGAAGCTTTTATTTTTCGCAGCACTTCGTGTAGCGGCAGATGTTTCATTCCCCAAACCGGGCAGTAATATTTGATTTTCATTTGCTGGTTCATATTGCCTGATTGCAACAATACAAAGGTATTACACGGAGTATTCAACTGGTTATCCCCCGTTGTATCGCCGGGGCTATTTTGATTACGTTTTAACGATATTTATTCCCTGGCTCATCGCCATAGCACCAAAGTCGGCCGTAATAGCCTGGTATTCATATGAGTCTAAACTTTATCGATATATCCTGCAGGATGTCCCTCCCACCGAAATGTTAAATGCAAATGTTAATGTTTGTTAAAAGATGTTAAGGTTCAGGTATTTATAAGAAAATAGGCCGAAATTCAACTATTCAATATGGTAAAACCTTTACTTACTCCCTACTGCTATGCAATATAAAAAGATCAATAACCTGCTGGGCTGGCTGTGCTTCGCTGTTGCCGCCACCACCTACGTCCTAACCCTCGAACGCTCGGTAAGCTTTTGGGACTGCGGCGAATTTATCGCCTGTGCGGCACGTCTACAAGTCTCCCACCAGCCCGGCTACCCGCTTTTTGCCATGCTGGGCAAAGTATTTTCGCTGCTTTCATTCGGCGATAATACCAGGATGGCCTACTTTATGAACTTTGGTTCGGCCATAGCCAGCGGGGCAACTATTATGTTTTTGTTCTGGACAATCACTGCGCTGGCAAGGAAGTTATCCGAACGTAACAACGAGAAATTGGACGAATGGCGTACGGGTCTAATTATGTGCGCAGGTTTGATTGGCGCCCTGGCGTTCACTTATACCGATACCTTTTGGTTCTCGGCAGTAGAGTATATTGTTTTTGCCTGGTCATCGCTTTGCACAGCCGTTGTTTTTTGGGCGATATTGAAATGGGATGCGCATGCCAATGAACCAGGTGCGGATAAATGGATCATTTTCATCGCTTATATGATCGGTTTATCTATCGGCATCCACCTGCTCAATTTACTTACTATCCCGGCGCTGGTGCTGGTATATTATTTCCGCAGGTATAAAAAGGTAAACCTTAAAACGGGTACGGTGGCCTTCCTTATCAGTATTGTGATACTGGCATTTGTGCAATATGGCATCCGCGCGTATACCGTCCAAGCAGCAGCCTACTCCGACCTATTTTTTGTAAATACGCTGGGGCTGGGCTTTGGCAGCGGGGTTGCCGCTTTTTTTGTAGTGCTGACGGCCGGACTTATTTATGGCATACGCTATAGCATTAAACATAAAAAGCCCATGCTTAATCTTGCTTTTTTATGCGTGATATTTATCTATTTAGGCTATAGCTCTTTCCTGTACATCCCGATACGCGCTACTGCAGGCACCAACCTGGATAACGCGCACCCGGATAATGCCTTTACGCTGAACGGCTATCTTAACCGGATACAATATGGTAACACGCCGCTGCTTTCCGGCCCGTACTATGATGCAAAGATCGTGGATGAGAAAGATGGCAATATGATGTACCGTAAGGGACAAAACCGTTACGAACCCATCGGCAAACAGGAAAACTATGTTTACGATCATACTACCCTGTTACCCCGTATGTACCTTGCTGAAGGCGACCCCGACCATGCACGTGCAACACAATTCTACCAGCAATGGCTGAATATTCCTGACGGGCAGGCGCCAACGTTTGCCGATAATATGAAGTTTATGTTCAGCTGGCAGATGTACCAGATGTACTGGCGCTATTTTATGTGGAACTACGCCGGGCGCTACAGCGATGATGACATTGAAGGCCAAACCAATATGAACGGCATCGGCGGCAACTGGACGACAGGTTTGTTTGATGGCTCGAAGCATCTGCCTAAATCTATTACCAACAGCGTTACCTATACACCGCTTTACGCCTTGCCATTGATTTTGGGATTGCTCGGGCTATTCTATCATGTAAAACGCAGCAAGCGCGATGCATTGATCGTTGGCATGCTGTTCTTCTTTACCGGGCTGGCCATCGTATTATATGTAAACCAACCATTTGTGCAACCACGAGAAAGGGATTACTCCTATGTAGGCTCGTTCTACGCATTCGCGATATGGATAGGTTTTGGGGTGATCGCTTTAGCTGATCTTGCCCGCAAAAAGATGCACATGCGTTACGCGGTGATCAGCGCTACCGCATTGTGCCTGCTCATCGGCCCAATCCTGTTGGCCAGCAAGGAATGGGGCAATCATGACCGCTCAACCAAGCTTACCGCGCATGATATGGCGTATGATTACCTCATGTCGTGCCCGAAAAATGCTATACTTTTTGATTATGGAGATAACGACACTTACTCACTTTGGGCCATACAGGAAGCCGAGCACGTGCGGCCGGATGTGCGTATCGTAAACATGAGCTTGTTAAGCGGGGATTGGTCGATAAAACAGATGCAGCGCAAAATAAACGACGCGGATGCATTGCCGATCAGTATGCCGTTTAGCAAATACCAGGACGGGACACGCGATTACATCCCATACAATGATGCTAAAATACCGGGATACACGGAGGTGAGCGATGTGTTTGATTTTGTAACTTCCGACGATCAGCGCACTATGGTGCAATACAATAACGGCACCTACACCAATTATCTGCCTACCCGAAATTTTAAGCTTACCGTGAAACCGGATGAGATAATGGCGAATAATGTGATCGCCCCGCAGCAAGTAAGCCTGCTTACGGATACCATAAAATGGAAACTGCCGGTTGATGGTTTGACTAAGGAGAAATTGGCTATGGTAGATATCCTGAGCCATGACCATTGGAAAAGGCCGATCTGCTTTGCCGTATCGGTAGGGCAGGAAAATTTGTTTGGCATGCAGCAGTATTTGTACCAGGAAGGCTTCACTTATCGCCTGATGCCGCTGAAACCGGATTCGGCATACAGCGACCGTGAGCCACAGGCAAACAGTTTGGTGATGTATGACAACATGATGAACAAATTCAGATACGGGAATTTTAAAACCGCTAAATATTTAGATCAGCAATCTACACAAATGTTCTACCCGCAAATGGTGCAGGCATTTGCCATATTGGCCACCAACCTTTTAAAGGATGGCCGCGCAGACCTGGCAAAAAATGCGCTCAGGAAATATGATGCAGTAATGCCGGACATTAACCCCAGCCTGATGGCGGCACAGGGCAAAATATCCATTGCCGATACTTCATATAAATTACATGATGCATTACTGGGCGATAAACTGGTAGCCAGCGTTGATGGTTATTTAACCGACCAGCTGGATTATAATTACTACCAGCTGCAAAATAATGCAGCAGAGGTAGATGGTGATATGGTGCAAAATGGCATAAGGTTTATTTACGAAATGACAACCATTACCAAACAAGGCGGTGACGCCAGGCTAAGTGATAAGCTTGCGGCACAGGTTACGGATTATGAGAATAAGTTTGGGGCAATACTGAAGCGATAGTGTTCTGAATTACCTCTTAAAGCCTTCGGAAGACCATTCCGAAGGCTTTTTTGTGAACTCCTTTTATCACCTATGGCATAACCCGCAATTTGCGATGTATAGGTATGATCACAAATTTCTTTTGCATCAGATGCTGCCGGACAATAAAATTTATGTATTATATTTGGGCAGCAAACCGTTAACCCCAACGGATTCTTGTTTTTTAAATTTAAGAAACTAAACCACAATTAAAGAAAGCCGTATAACACCCGCGGTTTAACAGTATAATTTCCGCACTTTTAAACACACGCTATATAATTAAAATAACAAACATGAAATCAAAATTACTTATTGTATTAACCCTGGCTTCCGGAGTATTGGTATTAAACTCGTGTTCAAAGGATAAAACCACCACTACCACCAGTATTTATATCACTGCCGATATAGACGGTACGGCAACCACTTTTAGCACCAATGCAATAGCTGTTACCGGCACCGAAAATGGCCAGAGCTTTACCAGCCTTAACGGCCAGGCAAAGGATGGTACAACCATATCCTTAGTGCTGGCAGGCACTCCAATCGCAGGAAAAACTTACAGCGATGCCGCAGCAAATGATGATGATAAACCATTGTTGTTGTATACGCCGCCAGGAGCTAATGCCGACAGCTATCTGAACGATGATGATGATTCGTCTAATTTGCCAACTGTTACCGTAAGTACGCTAACCTCGACTTCAATTTCCGGTACATTTAAAGGTAAAGTAGAAGGTGGTATTGCCATTGGCAACAACAATACACTTCCAACAAAATCAATAACAAACGGAAAATTCAGTTTAAAATATTCAAAATAATCGCAGTTGTGCGACCATGTAGAACGGGCATATGCTATAATGTGCATGCCCGTTTTATATTTGCAGAAAATATTACCTTGTATAAACAGTAAACTTTGCTGATGATGAACTGGTGGGCGTCATGCCTTTTACATTCTTGCGCTTTAGTATGCTATTTAGCTGATCTGCTGCTACCACCTGTTTTTTATCTATCGAGATAAGGTCTTTGTCGGAGTTCAATTTTATCCAGCCGGTATCGTCCACAATATAATAAGCGCCATCAATTTGTATCAATACATCCTGGTTACCTGCTTTAGCATCTTCTATTTTAATGTCAAACAGGCGTTCGGCTTTTGCTTTGGCAAAATTGCTTTCAGCACTGGCATAGCTCAGGTCGCCATCGAATTTGTTGTTGAGTTTTGAGAATGACGATGTTTTGTCGCCTTTCTGTTTCAATCCGAAATAATAGAGGGCCTTTGTGCCATCTGATAGGTTTCCCCAGTGTTCATTTTGATTAATTGCCTGATAACCCTCCTTTTTTATTTTTATCGAAAAGTACATTTCACCGGTGGGTGTTACGTTAATGGTAACATTATAATAGCCGTTTTTATCAGTAGTGGCTAATAAATGATCTTCCGCATCAAAAATGTTGGCCGCTTCCACAGGCATCAAAGTTTTAGCATTTACAACAAGACCGGCAATGTGTATCGTGCGGGGTGGCGCTTTCTTTACAGCAGCAAATAAAGCATTATTAATAAACAATAGTAGCACAGCAAAAATGGTGCTTTTTAAAATAACAGATCTCATAATATAAGTATAATTAACAGCTAAATTAAATAGCTGCTTACAAAAAACAAGGATTTTCTGTTATTATGCCACTAAACATCAACGCTGCGTACCCCGCATTGCGGCAGCAGGTCGGGGAAAAGGCG
>JABDAU010000076.1 GCA_013289045.1 Bacteroidota bacterium
TTACTTACTGCACAATTTTATTGGCGCAGTAGGAGCTGGCAAACGCCTCAGGTTTCGCCTTAAAAACAAAGCCCATGCTCAGGATGTAACCCATTGCTTCGTGCAGTGCCTGATTTGACTTGAACATTGGGTTGGTGTTAATGTCGGCGTGAACTTCAAGGTCAACTTCATACAGGTCGAGCAGATCGCACAGCTTGTAGGCAATGTCGATAGATTTCTGCACTTCGGTAAGCATACGTTCTTTAATGCTCATCTTTTGCGAAGTACGTTCCTGCTGGATGAACATGAAACCGCCCCTTGCCTCGCGCAGAAAAACAATAACCGTAGCAAAATCGGTTACATTGCCCTTCACCTGCGAATCGGTGCCGATACAAACTTTTAGCTTGTTGCCGAGCAGGCTTTCGCGTTCAATTGCCCTTTCAACTTCTTCAATGATGGGCGCTTGGATGATCTCGCCGCTGAATTTTCTCCAGGTCATAATAATTATTTTAGGTTAAATAATGCCGACCTGTTTCTTTTGCCGAACTTTGGTGTTCGATGCAGGAACTACCCTATAATCAAACACGCAAAATCGTATATCCGTTACAGGTCTATAAAAATAAGCGATAACATTCCATAATAACGTTAAAACGGTGTGATTTATTTGTTAACAATGCATTGGTTGCTAACAGGTTAATCTAATTTTAACAGTACATGAATTTAACATGGGCTGGCCCGGATTTCCACCAAATAAAAAAGCTATGCTTAGTGAAGCATAGCTTTTAGAATTATTTAAATAAGAAGGGTTAAGCCTGGCTATCGCGAAGGGCTTTGATCCTGTCGTGACCGGCATTAATAGCCTGCTGCTGATTTGAAATAATTTGCAATGCTTCAGGGGAAAGCTCGCTGCTTTCATTAATGGCTGACTGGTATGCTTTTTTAATGGCATCCTCGCCGCGTTCGCACTCAGCTAAAATACTTTTACGGTCGTGGCCGGTGAAGGTAGCTTTTACATCTATCCATGCACGGTGTATAGTGCCCGAACCACTGGTGCCGGTTTCTGCTTCGCCGCCAAAACTATTAACGGTATTGGTCAGCTCACGCGAATTGTTGCGGCTGTCTTCGGCAAATTTTTCAAAAACTGCTTTCAGGTCGCTGTTGCCTTCATCAAGATCTTTTATCGCTTTTTCAAAACCTGCAACGCGGTCGTTGTTGATCTCTATCAGATCATTTAATACTTCAACTGATTTTTCAATGGTTTCCATAATAGATTTATTTTTTTGAAGTGTATAAGTCAATTATGTTGCCAGTTATCGATTTTTAATTAGAAAGAAAATTTGTTTACTGATTATCAATGGAATAGGTTATTATAGATTGAATAATTAAAGCGTTATTGTCGGTTATACTGGAATTTTAAGAAACAAACATTCTATTGAATTAATTATTCAATCATTAAATTTGATTTATGACAACTACAGCGATCAGGGAAAATTACATAACTACATCAATACTGCTGATGATAAGCAAATCAAGTCTATATATGACTTGTTTGAAGACCAATTGGCACCGCCAGCTGATTGGTCAGAAGACAAAGAATTTGTTGCTGAACTTGATGAACGTGTTAGAAGATGGCGAGAGGGGATTGATAAGGGCTACACGTGGGAAGAAACCAAGGCTGAGATAGATGCAAGGAGGAAAAAGCGATATCCTAATTCTTAATCCCAACCTATCCGCCAAGAAACCTATATTATTTCAATCTATTGTAAAGATTTGTGCAGAATATTTGAAACAGGTACATTTAGAGCAGCATAAACCAACACAACAATGGGACTATTAGTGATCTTCCTTATCCTTCCGCTGGGTATTGCAATTGCTGCCGGCTATTTTGTTTCGCTATTGATCTATAATCAATTAGTAAAGGCTGGCAATAAACACCCCCGTACTTTCAGGGCGATAAGCTTTATTGTAAGTTTTGCACTGGTGTTGGTTGCGATCTTCTGGCTTATACTCGCTAATATCCGCCTTGAGCGGTAAATGTCTTTTTCTTTTTTACTGATCTGCGCCTGATGAGCCATTCTGCAAACAGCAGGTTAGGCACAAAACCAAGCCAGGCATCTATCATATACAGGTGCAGCGGATCGATATATACAAATCCTAAAATAACGATCTTCCACATGCGCAGGGTTACGGCAGAAAGTGTAAGCGCATAGCTCCTGATCATGAAATTTTTATGCGCTTTAAAATCCCGCTTTCTAACCTTCAACATGGCCATCAGCGTGCAATAAAACCACAAGCAATCCAACACTACAAACGCCGTCTTTGCAGGTAACTGGCCATTGGCATATATCGCCATGATCATGGCTGTCGGGAAGTTGATGAACAAAATATCCACAGCGTATATTTTGCCCATTAAGCGGTGGATGTTTTTATGCTTTTGGAGTATCGTGTTTGAGAATTGTGTAAAGCCTGCTATTAAAGCAAAGGATACGGAAAATACATGTGTATAAAAAGCTATTTTCCAGGGAAGTATATGGAGGTAATCCTGTTTAAATTGCAGGAAACCGATATTATCCTGCATCGGTATATAGCGTATGATACCTTTAAGCATCAGGAAGGTTGCCATGCTTAGCAGCAGGTATACTACCACATTCCTGAATATAAACTTTGCTGTTTCCAGTATTTATCTGATTACTTTATCGAATAACTCAGCAGCGTCTCCACCCCTGTAATACCAAGTCCCTGCGTATCTACTTCGATAATACCTATATTTTGCGCACAATAATTATCATAGGTAATTGCTGTTTCAAAGCCGCTGCCATAATCATATTGCAACATTACCCTTGAATGGATTACATTTTTGTAAGTTTTACCCTCTACGGTTTTCGATATGCCCTTTTCAATGATGCTGCCCACAAACTGCCCGGGAATACCATTTAATTCGCCGGAATCGTTGATTGGCGAAGTCCAGCCCTGGCCAACCGCTATGTTATCGTTTAAATAGTAAAGTTTTATTACCTGGCCGGCGGCAATGGCATAGTTTATATAAACATGGTTTTCTTTCGACAGGTAAGACGTATCTATAACGCTTTGATTTTGATAGTAGGCAATGCCTTCATAATATTTCACGCCGTCGAAGGTTGCTGTGTTGCCGTCAATAACAGATTTGGTGGTATCTGTTACCCCTGCTGTTATGCTCTTATAGATCCAGTACGACCCTGATGTTGTTGGCTGATAGGAGCCATCGCCGGCAGGTGGAAATACGACAGTTCCGCCGCCTCCGGTTGTATCCGTTGTTTTAGGCAAAATAGGCGCATCAAGCTTACAGCCCGCAATAAGCGTGACCAGCGCGAGGTAAATATTTATTTTAAGTTGATTTTTCAATGCGATAACGGTTGGTATAATCCGTTACTAATATAAGCAACACTCGGCTAATTACCAATACCTTACGACGGCTGTTATAATATTTCCACGTTCATCAAGTAATCCGGTTAGTTGGCGTAAATAATTATACCCGCCTCCGGGGATTCGGTTTCTTCGTGTCATAATCAAAAACTTAAATAACAAGATTATGAAACACCACGATCACGATCACCACGCACATGCACACAGTATTGATGCAAATAACGACGGTATAGACCGCCGCGGTTTCCTGGAATGTATGGCCTGGGCAGGCACCGGCGTTTTATGGATGATGTCGGGCGGCATATTAAAATCATACGGCATGAGCCAACTGATAGACCGCTCAACAGGTAACCTGAAAAAAGGCCTGGTAATGCCGCAGTCTGATTTTAGCTTTGTGCAGATCAGCGACAGTCACATTGGTTTCAGCAAGCCCGCCAATACAGATGTGGTTGGCACCTTGCAGGCCACAATTGAAAAAATTAACGCCATGGCAACTACGCCATCCTTTGTGCTGCACACCGGCGACTTGAGCCACCTGGCGCAGGCCGATGAATTCGACACGCTGGAGCAATCGCTAAAAAGCGTAAAGACCGAAAAGATATTCTATGTACCCGGCGAACACGACTTTACCGATAACGGCAAATTATACCTCGACCGCTTTGGAAAAGGCACCATGGGCGATGGCTGGTACAGCTTCGATTCGCATGGGGTGCATTTTATGGGGCTGGTAAATGTTACCAACCACGTGGATGGTGGCCTGGGCTATCTCGGCCCTGAGCAGCTAAAATGGATGGAAGCCGATCTGCGCGGACTATCATCAAGCACGCCTATTGTCGTATTCGCGCATATCCCCATGTGGGCAATTTACCCGCAATGGGGCTGGGGAACTTCGGATAGCGAGCAGGCATTGGCGCTGTTAAGGCGTTTCGGTTCTGTATCGGTATTGAACGGGCACATCCACCAAACCATACAAAAAGTTGAAGGGAATATCACTTTCCACACGGCAATGTCAACCGCGTTTCCGCAGCCTGCGCCGGGCAGCGCACCGGCTCCCGGCCCGATGAAAGTGCCTGCCGAAAAATTACGCACCGTACTGGGGCTTACCAGCGTAAGCTATGTCGAGCATAATCACACACTGGCGGTAACGGATATTCCATTAATAGCGGCAGATAAAGTGCCGGGACAATAATTAAGAACAATAAGAATAGAATGAATTTGTCTATGAAAAGAATGATACTGCTGGTGCTTGCGCTTTTAACCCATAGGGTCGGGTTTGCGCAGTATCAGCCTGCAGACGAGGGTAGCGCGTTGAAATTTACCATAAGCAATTTAGGGTTTGATGTAAAGGGGACGTTCAGCGGCTTAGCGGGCAAAATAAATTTCGACGCGCAAAACCCCTCGGCAGCCAGTTTTGATGTAACACTAAATGCGGGATCGGTAAATACCGACAATTCGTTGCGCGACGAGCATCTGAAAGCGGGCGGATACTTTGATGTAACGAATTACCCGCATATCAGGCTGGCATCAACAGCTATAAAAAGCACGGGAAAAAACCGGTATGAGTTCACCGGCAAGCTCACCATCAAGAACACCACGAAGGACATTTCTTTTCCTTTCACGGCTACAACCGAGACCGATGGCTACTTATTCACAGGGTCGTTCAAAATCAACCGGAAGGATTACGGTGTAGGCGGCACCAGCACCATAGCCAACGAATTACAGGTTGATATGAGCATCCGCGCAAAAAAGGTGTCATCATGAAACTGAATTTAAAATTTACCATCATAGCCGGCATCGCGGCGGCAATTGTAACCGGGGCAACATTAACTACGCTGTCGTCTACGCCGCAATCGCCGCAGTATGTCAACCTGAAGGTGCTGCCAAAGAACATCAGCGCGCGCGATCTGCAAAGCATTATGGTTGACGATTTCCAGGACGGGCTGGGTGTAACCTGCGGCTTTTGCCATACTGAAAACAAAGACGGCCACGGGCTGGATTTTGCCAGCGATGCAAAGCCCGAAAAAAACATTTCGAGGGAGATGATGCGTATGACGCTGGGTATCAATAAGAAATACTTTAAGGTAAAACATCCGCTCATCGGCAGCAATGCGTTGGTGATCGGTTGCAACACCTGTCACAAGGGCCAGGCTTTTCCCGACGGCGACGAACTAAAATAATTGCTACATTAATATCATATTTGCCATATATTCAGCATGATGAAGCTATTCTCCGGCAGACATAAGATCATTTACCACCTCAGCTTTTGGTTTGTGGCTTATGTATGCTGGATCTTTATTTTCCGCAACGGTACGCTGGTGCTCACCCATGCCATTACCATCCAGTTTTGCTACCTGGTGTTTATTGCCGGCAATTATTATTTCAACCTGCTGTATAACATCCCGAGGTATCTCAACCAAAAGAAATATGTGCTGTTCGGGTTTTACTTTATAGTGGGGGTGATCGTAGCATCGGCATTGCGGGTGCCGGTATCCATGTTGGTGAGCCGGTATGTGTTTGGCATATCAGCGCCGCCACCGGGATTCTTTTATATTTTTTATAACTCATTCGTCAACATACTCTTTTGGCTGGTGATCATCCTGGCGGGCCATATGATCATCGAGCGGATCCGCTCACAACTATATATCGAACAGATCATTAAAGAAAAAGCTGCCAATGAATTGAATTTCCTCCGGGCACAGTTCAATCCGCATTTTTTGTTTAATTCTATTAATTCCATTTACGGGCATATCGATAAGTCGAACAAAGTTGCGCGCGATATGCTGCTGGTGTTTTCTGAAATGCTGCGCTACCAGCTGTATGAATGCAACGTGGAGCAGATAGAACTGGAGCGCGAGGTAAACTATCTCAAAAATTACATCTCCATGCAAAAAAGCCGCATGAATGAGCATATTACAGTTGATTTCCGTACCAGCGGCGTGAACGGCAATGTAAAAGTTGCGCCACTGCTGTTTATTACGTTTGTAGAAAATGCTTTTAAGTATGTTGGTTATAATGAGGGTAAGGGGAATGTTGTAGAGATGGACCTGACCTATCAGAATGCCGCGCTCACCTTCAGGGTTTTTAATACGAAGGATAATTTTATCCGCACACCCGAGGGTTCATCGGGCCTGGGCATAGCCAATACGCAACGGAGGCTGGAGCTGGTGTATCCCGGCAGGCATTTTCTGAAGATTAACAATACCGCTGAGGATTTTGAGGTGATACTAACTTTGTACAATTTATGAAACTGAAGTGCCTGATCATTGATGACGAGCCGATAGCCCGCAAATTGCTGCAGGAATATATTGAAGAAACGGATTTCCTGGAACTTGTAGGCACTGCCGAGAACCCTTTAAAGGCAACCGGACTGATCAGCGAGCTGAAGCCCGACCTGCTCTACCTCGATATCAATATGCCGAAAATGACCGGCCTGGAATTTCTCCGCTCGGTTGACAAACTGCCGATGGTGATCATGACCACAGCCTATGGCCAATACGCGCTGGATGGTTTCGATATGGCGGTGATGGATTACCTGGTAAAGCCATTTTCGCTGGACAGGTTTCTGAAAGCTTCCAACAAAGCCCTGGAACTGCACACGCTTAAACAAAACAGCGCGAGCGTTGCCGGTATTGCCGCCGATCATTTTTTTGTGAAGTGCGATGGCAGGATAGAAAAGATAGTATTCGACGAGCTGATCTATATTGAAGGAATGTCGAACTATTTAACGCTTTATACCCTTAGCGGTAAGCGCATAGCGTATCTCACCATTAAGGGTATATTAGAGAACCTGCCGCCTAAAAAGTTTATGCAGGTGCATAAAAGCTATATCGTAAACCCGGTTTTTGTTAACTCTATCGAGGGCAACATGCTTCATCTTGCAAAAACCATTATCCCGGTAGGGCAAAGCTTTCACGACCAAGTGATGGATACGCTTTTAAGCGGTAAGTATATTAAAAGATAACCTGTTACTTTATCAAGTAAGAGATCAGCGCCCTCGATGAGTTGCTGCCTGCACTGGTACTGGTAAAGATCTCGATAGCGCCTATGCCTTGCACCATAAAGAAATCATACGTTTCGGTGGTAGTATAGCTGTTATCGCCTTGCAGATATTGCAGGTATATTTTCGAGTGAGTAACACCAGTGTATGTTTTGCCTTCAACGGTAAGGCTGATGTTTTGCTCCACGATGTCGCCTACATAACGCGCCTGTTGACCGTTGACGATGCCGGAATTATTCACTTTAGCCGTCCAGGTATTGTTAAGCGCTGTAGTATCGTTAAAGAAATACAGATTACTTGTATCTGATTTAGCTATGCTGAGCGCTTTATATACGTGGCTACCTGACGACAAATAGCTGGTAACATCAGGAAAGTTATGCTGCTTATAAGTTGTAGCCGCTTCAGAATAGGGTGTATTGTTATACGCTATAGTCAACCCGGTAATGGTTGTTGTGGCGGTGTCGGTTACACCATCTTTGGTGTATGCGTATTTCCAGTACGATCCTTTGGTTACGGGTTGGTAACTGTCGGAAGTTGCACTGCGGGCAGGTATGGTTGATGTCGGGTCAACGGTACCTTGTAACTTGCTGCATCCGGTAAATAATACCAGCGCGGCGAAGTAAAGAAGATTGCGGGAGATAGTAATGTTTTTCAAGGGTCGGAAGGGTATTTAGTTATTCATTTGTTCTTTTTTATAGAACAATTTACAATAACCGTTCCCCATAACCCACAAAGGGTGTATTGTTTACACTTTTGCGGAATAATGCGTATAAACGGGTTTTTTTTGCAAGAAAAGCAAACTTGTTTTTTACTTTACGCTGATTAATCTATACTTTAAAAATCAGCACTAAAGAAAATAATTCCTTAATACTGGCGTAAAATGAGGTCGTTAGTGTAATTCCTGAACTACAACATTACTTAATAATTGATAGTTGTTGATAATGAGGTATAGGTGAAATTTATATTGATTAAGACAATACCACAACGGATGTATGTGGATGGATTTTCTGCTATGGGGCATTTGCTGCGGGGATTCCCCAATAGCGGGAAGTATATCCCAAATTTCCTCAAATTCGGGATATACGATACCCCATGTTTATACGGCGGAGGAAAGGAAAAAGTTGCATAAACGTTTGATGTATTGCTTAATCCAAAAAGTGATAAAGGAAAACCACATCGCCGGTATAAGCAGGTTTTTTCTGTCCCTCAATCTCCAGCGCCACATTGATAGTAGCCTTAGTAACGCCACGCAGATTAACAATGGCATTCAGCTTCGCCTTCAACCGTACGCGGCCATCAACCAGCACCGGCTGCGCGAACCTTAAATTCTCTATGCCATAATTGATCTGCATTTTAAGGTTCTGTATATCGGCAATCTGTTCCCACAAATAAGGCAGCAGCGACAGGGTTAAATAGCCATGCGCAATGGCAGCTCCAAAACCGCCTTCGCTTTGTGCACGGGCCGGGTCGGTGTGGATCCATTGATGGTCCAGCGTAGCATCGGCGAAGCGATTGATCTGTTGCTGATCGATAGTGTGCCAGTCGGATATGCCGAGCTCTTTGCCGTTGTAGGCTTCAAATTCGGCGTGGGTTTTTATGATGATCATGTTGTGGATGAAATTGCGTATTGCGTAAAAGTAATAAAGTAGTGGAGATTGTTAAAAATAATTACAGCTATCGAAAGGGGTTACATTTCACGCCCATATAGTATTAATATCAAATGGACAAATACTCCTGGCGCATAGCAATTATTGTAACAGTCACTTTTTCGGTAGTGGGCTTTATTCTTGTTAAAGACCTAATTCATTATATCGTTAACTTGCCGAAAGATGAAGTGGTATGCCTGGATACCCGGCATATGCAGGAATTAAACGGCAATGATTTTGATTCGGCCAGGATGACGCTGGTTAATTCTTACGTATGTAAGGAAAAGCAAACCAATAAAAAAGATACGGCAGCGTTATGGGCGGACGCATTTGTATATGCGGCCGATTATCGCGGGCATTATTTGAAACCGGATACAATAGTGATATTAGATACGGCTCTTATGGCTGAACAGCCGAAAGAAATTGCAGAGTATGGATTTGATCCTGATGATACAATTAAGAGAAATATTCCAAAATGTCGTATCGTTATACCATCTGATAAGATCGTAAGCTTCAGGAATTATAAATACAAGTATAAAGAATTCATTTGCTGCTGACTGAAATAAGCCGTTGCATTAACTGCCATCTCTAAACCCGATTGCAGCAAATACAGGCACTTCGAGAGCCTCAGTGTGACAAGCCGCGCATAAGGCTGTACACTATACTCGTAAAGCGGGGTTGATTTAAAAGTTGAAAAGTAATTCGGGTAATTCCTAAATTCAGGTTCAGACATTTACCGGGCTATCACAGCCGTAAGCTAATTTAAGTTTAAAGCTTATTAACGTTTCTTATAACCAACTACACCCTTATGTGCAGGCAATAATAAGTTCCGGTCATCCAATTCATGCTCAAGATCAAGGTAAAAGCTTTCAGATATTAATGTTGCAAAAAAAGCATCTAATTTAAATAATGCGGGTATTATGCCCGTATCACGAACATAATTGACCCATTTGATGTTAACTGCCGCAATGTGTTGATTAATAAGTGGTTTGGCTTCATCATATTTGTCTTCAGGAATTACACGCGTACCGTTAGGATACGATGGATGATTGATTGCTACGCCATTTGCCCCGCGTACAATTGTTTTCTGTACCATTGTTCCGGCAAGTCGGGCGACTGCAGATTCACCACCACCTGCAGCAGATGAGCAATTAAGCGTACGTACAATGCCGGTGTAATTATCAGGTAGGATACGGTTCAATTCCGGTGCCACATCCTTTGGTAGTTTATGCCCTATTTTACCTGCACTGCCATGGCCTACCAGGTAAATATTTTCTCCGGGCTCAACCTTAAAATTCCCTGGTACATTGTTTAACTCGAAAATTTGTTGGTCCTCGCCGCCTTGTTCTAAAGCTACCTGGATGTCTGATGCTATTATCCAGCCGGTATCTTTCGAAAGTTCGGTAGTGAGATTCTCTCTACCGGTATTTATTATTACTCTTTGTACAGCGTTCCCGGCCGTATCGGCTGGATAACTTTGTTTGTGAGCATTTTGCCCGTCAAATTTTTTCTGCACCGCTTTTGCACCCATTACATCGGCTTCATGTTCCAGTCCTCTATCATCGTTTACAGCAATTCCAGCCTTCATTTGCTTTGTAGCCTTTACTCTTCCTTGTTTTTGCTGTACTACGTGCCAAGCCTCGTGCGGCAGGTGTTTTTCCTGACCGGGCGATATATGTATATTTTTGCCTTGCGCGTAAGCATGGGCATTCAGCTGTGCCGGTTTGGATGAATTATAATGCACTTGAGTATCATCCATCGAAATACCGGATAAATTTTCAACTCCGCTTTTCAGTTCATCGGGCAGTCCTGTTTTATTTTCTTTGCGCTGGGCGGGGCTATTCTCCTTTTGTTGTATTGCACTATAATTACCCTGTATTATTAACTGCTTAATATTTGAGTTGCCATTTAAAGCATTCATTACTTTTGCTTGCGCAATACTTTTGGGGCGATTATCTTTTAGATAGGATGCTGATTTCTTAAGTTGAGGCTGCAACAAATTATTAGCCGTATGCTGGCTCTGCTGTGTTTCTGATTTTTTCAAATACTCGCTCATAGCAATAGGGTTAAGTTCATATAAAATTACATTTATATTGTTATATAATTATAATCGGCGTTATATTATTCTAAATAATCCGGGCTAAAAATTCTGCCTTAATTTCTAATCTAACAAAACTCAACATTCCTCTTGCTACTGATATAAAAAACCGTATCTTTGCAGTCCCGAAATTACGGGGTATGATAAACGTTTTATTAATTTAATTTTAAGCAAGTGAATACGTTAAGTTACAAAACTGTCTCGGCTAACAAAAAAACCGTTAACAAACAATGGGTTGTTGTTGACGCGGAAGGCGAGATTTTGGGGCGCTTGTCTACGAAGATCGCTATGATCATCCGTGGAAAGAACAAGCCTGAATTCACCCCAAACGTAGACTGCGGTGATAACGTGATCGTTATTAATGCAGACAAGGTAAAACTGACCGGTAACAAATTCAGCGACAAGCAGTATGTTTCATACACTGGTTATCCTGGCGGTCAGCGTTTCATTTCTCCACAGGAGTTAATGGCAAAGCATCCTACACGCGTAATTGAAAAAGCCGTGCGTGGTATGTTACCTAAAAATCGTTTGGGCCGTGCATTATTTGGCAATCTGCATGTTTATGCAGGCGCAACACACCCGCATGCCGCACAAAACCCAACAACCATTTAACTTTTAATCATTAAGGAGAAAAGAAATGCCAACAACAAACACTTCTGGCAGAAGAAAAACAGCTGTTGCACGTATCTATCTACAGGATGGTAACGGTGCAATTATCGTAAACGGTAAAGACTACAAAGAGTATTTCCCAACATTGCCATTGCAATACATTGTTACCCAAAGCACTGAGGTTTCAGGCTCAACCGGTAAATATGATGTAAAGGTAAACGTTGCAGGCGGTGGCGTAAAAGGACAGGCAGAAGCCGTTCGTTTAGCTATTGCCAAAGCTATTGTTGAACTCGATGCTGAGAAAAAACCTGCGCTGCGCGCTAAAGGTTTAATGACACGTGACGACCGTATGGTTGAGCGTAAAAAACCAGGGCGCAAGAAAGCACGCAAGAGATTCCAATTCAGCAAACGTTAATCACAAGGAGGACAACAAAATGGCAAGAACAACATACGACGAGTTACTGGACGCTGGTGTGCACTTTGGCCACCTTACCCGCAAATGGGACCCGAAAATGTCACAGTACATTTTCATGGAGCGTAATGGTATCCACATTATCGATTTAAATAAAACCTTAACCAAGGTTGAAGAAGCTGCTGCAGCTATAAAGCAAATTGTAAAATCAGGCCGCAAGGTATTATTCGTAGCTACTAAAAAACAAGCTAAGGATATCGTAGCCGATTATGCAAAAACAGTGAACATGCCTTTCATCACCGAGCGTTGGCTGGGTGGTATGCTTACCAACTTCGCTACCGTGCGTAAGTCGATTAAAAAGATGTCGAACATCGATAAATTGACCAAAGACGGTACTTACAGCAACCTTTCTAAAAAAGAAAGGCTGATGATCCAGCGTGAGCGTATTAAACTGGAAACTTTATTAGGCGGTATATCCGACCTGAACCGTTTACCGGCTGCATTGTTCCTGATCGACGTTAAGAAAGAGCACATCGCTGTTTCTGAAGCATTGAAACTGAACATCCCGACCTTTGCAATGGTTGATACCAACTCTGATCCTTCGAACATCGACTTCCCGATCCCTGCGAATGACGACGCTACAAAATCAATTTCATTGATCACCGGCATCATCATCAAAGCTATTGAAGAAGGCCTTGACGAACGCAAACGCGAGAAGGAAGACGAAGCTGAAAAAGAAGCAGCAGTAGCAAAAGCTAAAGCTGACGCGCCTGAAGCAGTAACTCCGGACAGGGGCGAAAATGGCAAGCGTGCCCGTAACAAAGCAACAGCAACTACTGCAGAAGTAGCAGAAGCTGCCGCTGAAACAGGTACTGAACCGGCTGAGGGAGAATAAGTAGCAGTCCCGATAGCTATCGGGATTAGTAGCAGTGGCAGTTTGCCAATAATACTATAATGTTCACTTTATATTGAAATAACACTATAGTGGTAGTTATGTGGATGGGAAAAGCAAGTATTGCAACCGCCTCATAACTGCCACTTTTAACAAAAGGAAAAAATAATATGTCTACAGTACAGATCTCTGCAGCAGATGTAAACAAGCTGCGCCAGCAAACAGGCGCCGGCATGATGGACTGCAAAAAAGCTTTAACTGAAACCAATGGCGATTTTGAAGCTGCTATTGACTTCCTGAGGAAAAAAGGCGCTAAAGTTGCCGCCAGCCGCCAGGACAGGGAATCAAACGAAGGTGTTGTTATTGCACGTACTTCTGCTGATGGCAAACGTGGTGTAATTATCGAGCTGAACTGCGAAACTGATTTCGTGGCTAAGAATGCTGATTTCATCGCTTTCGGGAATGCTATCGCTAACGCTGCTGTTGAAGCTAATCCTAAAAATCTGGAAGAGCTTAGCCAGTTACAAATTGATGTTGACAGCTCACGTTTAACTATTGCTGAAGCTTCTATCGATAAAACAGGTAAGATCGGCGAGAAGATCGGCGTATCAAAATATGAAGTGGTTGAAGGCGACCGCGTGATCGCTTACATTCACGGTAACTTCCGCCTTGCGGTATTGGTTGCCCTGAATAAGGATGTTGACGGTGCCGAAGAAGTAGGTAAGGACATAGCCATGCAGATCGCTGCTATGAGCCCTATCGCTATCGATAAAGATGGTGTTGACTCAACAACTATCGAGCGTGAATTGGAAATTGCTAAAGAGCAGATCCGTGCAGAAGGCAAACCGGAAGCAATGGTTGAAAAGATCGCTGCCGGTAAATTGAATAAATTCTACAAAGACTCAACCCTGTTGAACCAGGAGTTTGTGAAAGACCCATCCAAGAGCGTTACGCAGCACCTCGGCACCATTGAGCCGGGACTGACAGTAACTGCCTTTAAGCGGGTTGCTTTAGGAGCTTAAATATTTAGTCCCCCTCGGAATACCGAGGGGGATTTTTTTTGACCTTTATGCCCATGTAGAGACGCATAATTGCGTCTCCTTGTAAATTTGACTGAGACGCAATTATGCGTCTCTACATTTATGATAACAATGTCAATCATCTACCACAATCTCCAGCTCATCTCCGACGGAACTATCACCCGCGGCAAAGCCATTGTAATTGATGGCGATAAGATCACCGATATTATTGACGAATCAGCCATCCCGCAGGATGCAGAACGAATCGATCTGCAGGGCGCAAACGTTGCTCCCGGACTGATCGATCTGCAGATCTACGGCAGCGGCGGCAAACTGTTTGCAGGTACGCCGGAAGTTGACGCATTGGCCCGGATGGAAAGCGACCTGCTGAGCCAGGGCACAACCGGTTTCATGGCTACCATCGGCACAAATACCGATGCGATATTTGAGCAGGGTATCGAATCGGCAAAGATCTACCGCGAACAGGCAAAAGGTAACTTTTTAGGTTTGCACCTGGAAGGCCCGTTCCTGAACCCGATCCGCCGCGGCGCGCACCCTGAAAAGTATATCAAGAAAGCTACGCTGGAGTTGGTTGAAAAATGGATCAGTATGGCTGATGGCGTAATTAAAGTAATGACTATTGCGCCCGAGTTACAGGATGAAGCGGTTATAAACTATCTGAACGATCACGGCGTGATATTGTCATCCGGTCATAGCAATGCCACTTATCAACAGGGCAAATCCTTCCTGAATAATCCTGTAAAAGCGGTAACGCATTTATACAATGCCATGCCGCAAATGCACCATCGCGAGCCGGGCTATATTCCTGCCATTTTCGAAGAACGGCCATACACCAGCATTGTAGCCGATGGTGTTCATGTGGATTTTGCCATGATCCGCCTTGCTAAACGCGAGTTGGGCGATAAGCTATTCCTGATAACTGATGCAGTAACATCTACTGAAGAAGGCGCTTACAAACACCGCTTCACCGGCGACCGGTATGTGATGCCCGATGGTACGCTATCAGGCTCATGCCTTACCATGCTGAAAGCGGTACAGAACTGTGTTGAATATTGCGGGATAGGTTTGGCAGAAGCGATCAATATGGCATCGTTATACCCGGCGCAGCTGGCATCACTTACCAATAAAGGAAAGTTAGCGGCAGGCTTTGATGCCGATATGATCATATTTAATCAAAGCTTTGAAGTGCAGGCGACTGTGTTTAAGGGGAATTACTTAACAAAGTCGACATAAAATTTTAACAGTAATTATATTTCCATATTTTTGACAAACTTACCTCATGAATCGAGCAAACGCAATTTCTGTGATCGTAGTACTACATCCATGCGAGCTCCATCTATCCGATAAAAAACAAATTTCTCCAGATGAATTATAAAAGGATCCTCCTGAAACTAAGCGGCGAGTCGCTAATGGGCGCAAAGCAATACGGAATTGACAACGAACAAGTATTGCAATACGCAAAAGATATCAAAAGTGTACACGACCAGGGCATAGAGATAGCATTAGTAGTTGGCGGTGGCAATATATTTCGTGGACTAAGCGCCGAAAAGTCGGGCATGGACCGCGCCCAGGCCGACTATATGGGTATGCTGGCAACCGTGATCAACTGCATGGCGCTGCAAAACGCACTGGAAACCACCGGTGTGGAAACCCGCCTGCAATCGGCCATTAAAATGGAGCAGATCTGCGAGCCATATATCCGCCGCCGTGCGATGACGCATTTGGAGAACGGTAAGATCGTAATATTTGGAGCCGGTACCGGTAATCCATATTTTACTACTGACACAGCCGCATCACTACGCGCAATAGAAATAAAAGCCGATGTAGTACTGAAAGGTACCCGTGTTGACGGCATCTACACCGCCGACCCGGAGAAAGATCCTTCAGCAACACGCTACGATGAAATCTCTTACCAGGAAGTTTACGATAAAGGCCTTAATGTAATGGACATGACCGCCATTACCCT
>JABDAU010000077.1:68-15743 GCA_013289045.1 Bacteroidota bacterium
CTGCTCATTTGATAGTAATGCTGCCATGATCGCCAGCCGGGGGTTACCGTCGGCGATGCGTATAATTTCTTTTTGAGGGTAATCTGTTGAACGCTTTCTCGCTTGGTTTGCCGCTTTTGCGGTAACAAGGCCTGCAAACCATTTTTATGATAAAGGTTGCGCCAGCCCCGTATCGTTTCAACAGAGCGTTCAATTTTGGCAGCCAATTCGCAGATAGGGCACTGCTCTAATAAGACTACCGCCCGCTCCCACTGGCGGCGGTCGTTGCTTTTGCGCCATTGTTGTAAAATGGCCCTGTCCCCAGTGGGCAAGTCAATGGTTTGCTGCAGCCTGTTGCATAGGGCATAATGGTAAGCGAACTGGCTATAGCGATAACCATCGGGATAGCGCTTTAAATAAACTTCCCATAGTGTTTTGACCGTGCGCTCATTGGACTTGATCAGTTCCGGCAGGAGTTGCCCGAAGCACGCTGTTGCGTTAGGTTGATCGCTTTTGGGTTCAAGGTGGCGTTTTAAGGTGTTTCGGGCAATACCGATTTTTTTGGCGGCCTGTGTAATATTAAACGGGCCTGATTGACGCAGCGCACTGATCTTCCGGAGCTGGCTTACGGTTAGTCTTGATATAGCCATATCAGTAATTACAATTTTTATATCTTTATTTTTATAAACCGAAGCCGATTATGAGTCGTTTACAATCCATAGAAAAAGCCTTAATGGCTATTAATCCGGCTGTTTTTCAGGAGCTTTGTGATCATTACCTAAGCCTGAAAAACAACAATTATCTATTGCTGTCCCGTACCGGCAGTCAAAGTGGTAAACAAACGACCGTCAAAGGCACGCCGGACACCCTGCTATTATTGCCGGACGGGAAGTATTTGCTGGTCGAATACTCTACCAACAAAACGGCGGAAGTGACCAAACTGAAAGAAGACATCAGCAAATGTCTTGACACCTCAAAAACCCATATTGCAGTTAATGAAATCGCCGAGATCATCATTTGCATCAATTTCAATCTTTCCCAGGCACAGATTGACGATTTGACAGGCTTGATTTCAGGCACACAGATACGTCTTTCCTTTCATACGCTGGATTCGTTGAGCATTGACCTGCACTTCAATCACCGTGACCTTGTTCATGAATACCTGGGCCTACCGCTGGATACCGGCCAGATCGTATCTATTGACCGGTTTATAAACGAATATGACCGTGCCGCCCATCATATTGCCACGCCGCTGAATAATGTTTTCCTGCACCGGGAAACGGAACTGGCAGCGCTAAAACGCGCGCTCGAAGGCTCGGATTTTATCACGCTTACCGGGCCGCCCGGCATTGGCAAAACGAAGCTGGCTATCGAAGCCATACAATCATTTTTGCAAGAGCATTTGAATTTTCAGGCTTATGCTGTTTCTTATAAGAGCTTCGGACTGCTTGATGATCTTTATCAATACTTAAAGGCGGATGGCAATTATGTGCTGTTTGTCGATGATGCCAACCGAATTGATGCTTTCAGCCAGATCACCGGCTTTTACCGTTCGCTGCGGACCGGCCGACTAAAAATCATCCTGACGGTGCGGGATTATGCTTACCAGGAGATCGAACGTCTGTGTAGGGAGTTCGCACCGTTACGGATCGATCTTGATAAGTTAACGGATCAACAGCTCACGGACATCATTCAGTCCGATTCATTTCAGATCCTGGACAAGGAATATCAAAAAGAAATTATACGCATCGCCGACGGTAACCCCCGGCTGGCGATCATGGCAGCATTACTATCAAATGAGCAGCGTAGCCTGGCTGCTTTACGTGATGTATCGGATCTTTTCGATCGTTATTTTGGGGCCTTCGTCAAAGATATTGCTGAGCTGGATCAGGTGCTGCATATCAGAATACTTGGCTTAATCGCATTCTTTTACACGCTACCTTATAAAGACAAAGAGATCATGGTGCCGGTCCTGGACGCGTTTGCGATCGATTATTATGACTTTATCGGGGTGATCGACCAGCTCGAACAACTGGAACTGGTAGAAATACAGTTTGAACATGTTAAAGTACCCGAGCAAAACCTCGCTATTTATTTTTTTTACCGAGCTTTTCTAAAAGAATCACAGCTTTCGTTTGAAACGTTATTGACGCGCTATTTCGACACCCATCAAAACCGATTTCGTGAATGTGTTATCTCCGCTCTGAACACCTTTAACGATAAACTGATCCTGGAAAAAGCAAAACCCGCCTTGTTGGCATATTGGGAGAAGATCAAAGACGACCGGGCCGCAGCGCTGCGTGTATTAACGACTTTCTGGTATTTTATACCAACAGAAGCCCTGACTTTTATTTATTACCTCATTACCAATGATGAAATCCCGGAACAGTCTGTCTATGAATGGGAAAGAGAAGCCAGTAAGCGCCAAGATTTTTCAGAAAGGGATGGGTTGCTGGAAATATTGTCTGAATTTTTTCGTACGGGCATGGAATTAAAGCAGGCCGTCGAATTGGGCATTGAATATATTCGCCGTAAACCGGCCCTTGCCGGTGAATTGATCCGGGTATTAACGGAAACCATCATTTTCAAATATACAGATGCGCGGATTGGGTTTTATCGTCAACAGCTATTGGCCGACTTGCTGCTGGAAAAAGTCGCCAAAGGCGACGATCTGTATGTGCAGGTATTTTTTGTCCTGGCAAAAACCCTGCTCAAGTTTAAGTTTCAGTATAGCGAAGGTGGCCGGAATATGCAGATCCATATTTATACTTACCCCCTTCCGCTGACGCCGCAGGTACAAGCGATCCGCAGGAATATCTGGGAAGGGATTGACAAGTACTTTTCCCGCTATCCTGTATGGGCATTCGAAGCATTGGCATCTTATGCGCTGGTATCACCGGATGTAACGCCGGAAGTGATGGCATTTGACATCCCTTTTGTGGTCAGTATAATCCACCGGCATCTGGATCCCGGATCTTTCGGGCACTGCCAATATGTGCAGGACCAGATCCGCTGGTGTAAAAGTAGCGGTTTAAAACATCCTGATTTTACGAAACTCTCCAAGCGGTTCCGCAATAGCACTTATGCCGCTTATTTAAAACTGGACTGGAACCGGTTTCGCGACAAAGAGTTGTACGAGTTTGATGACATGGCGCAATATGAAGCATTAAAAACGAAAGAACTCAGATCATCATTCGTACTCCGATCTGCGGAGGAAGTAAAAACATTTTACACCACTTTTGCAGGATTAAAAGCACAGGCAAAAAACGACTGGGGTTATAACCAATCCCTGGAAATCGTTCTTGATGAAAACTTTCAGCAGGATTTTGAGCGGGGTTATGAATTGCTGCAAGAAATTATATCACATGACAATGCCATTAACTATGTACCACGGCTGTCCTTTCAAAATATTTTAAAGCGCCGCGAGCACGCGGACCGGATTTACAAGTTATTACGTTCGAGAGATTTTCCGCACCAGGAGCAATGCCTGTTTTCGTTTTTTGAGCTGATCGATGACGCCCTGATCACTCCCGACCAGCCTCAAATAATGGCCGAACTGGTCAAAAACCTGAAGGTTAATTTTAATCTACATGTCGACCATCTGAGCAAATATCTCCGGTTTGATGCATCTTTTTTTCAACAGTTGCTGCGGGAAGTCTATGCGGTAAACACCGCGGGGAAGGTTCAAGTCTGGCTATGGATGAATTTTTTTGAAAAGCATTTCGATCAGCTCGGCGATGACCTCGACCTGATCGAGGACAGTTATTTGCAACAGGATTTAATGCAGGATCATTTTGATTTTAAGCTCGAAGGGCTCAGGCGTATATTGGCCAAAGACCCGGGCTTTATATTAACTTATATCCGTAAAATGGATAGTAATGACAGGCGTTCTTTTTCCCGCGAAAGCCGCAACCTGGGTTTGATCTGGGAAATGGAGGGATCAGAAAATATCCTGACCCAAATTTTTGACCAGGAGGCTGCAGCACAACGCTTCTATGGTATCGGAGAAACGTTTTTAAATGCGTTCTTTACACGGGCGGCGGTTCAACAAAAAGAGCAGACAGAGAAGTTTTTGTTAAACTATCTTACCCGCAACGTAAAGGACACTAAAAAAGTAAATTTGGTGGTCGACGTGGTCCGGCATTCCCGAAAAGATTTATTCGAAGCCGTACTATTGGCCTATGTCGCTGCCAATCAGGACGTCGCTGATTTTGATAAAATCTGGTGGCGGGGGAATGGCGGTAGTTATAGTGGCAACGTCATCATTGGTGACCTGGAGGCTGCTGACTGGCGCAATATCTTAGCCATATTGGATAAATCCGGCGTCGGTATCGTACTTTTACCCATTAAGAAATATGTATCTTCCCGCATTGACGGTTCGCTGAGCCAGGGCGATTGGGAGCGGAAGGGTCGGTTTTTGGATAAAAATTGATAGAGCATGTATATATTCAAAGGAGACGAATATTTTGAGACCTTACAATGGGACCATGACCGTTATGATCGCAATGAAGCTGACGCCGGCGTCGAGATTAAGTTTACCTTAATCGGCAATCTCGATCAAAACCGGGCGCTAAATCATTTGCAAAAAAACTTAGGCCTGTGGGGATGTAACTGGCTAACTTTTCGTCATGGTAGCTGGATCGTAGACCTGTCGCTTTTTAAAGCAGAATTTGGCGAACAATTAGAAGCGATGCGGGATGAAGCCGAAGCGTTAAAAAGCGTACCGCATTACATGGGATTCATTGCGCCTTCGAACTTAACTGCGGCTGAGCTTTCGGGAACGCTAAAAGTTGTACCGGCCGTGGATCATTTCATAACAGCAGGCACCGTAAAACATACGACGATTAGTTTTATCATTATAGACGAACAGCTAATGGAAAATAAACCGAAGCGCATTTTTTTGAGCCATAAATCCGAAGACAAGCCGCTGGTAAGAGGATATCGTAACATGTTGCGCACACTGGGTTTTGATCCCTGGATGGATGAGCATGATTTGAGGGCAGGCGACAAGCTGCACCGGGGCATCGCCCAAGGTTTTCAGGACTCCTGCGCCGCCATTTTCTTTTTGACTGAAAATTACGTTGACGAACGTTACCTGGCAACAGAGATTGATTACGCCATGCAACAGCATTATGAAAAAAATGACCGCTTCCGGATCATCACGCTTGTATTCGCCAAGACGGCGACCGTGCCGCAGTTGTTGCAGCAATTCGTCTACAAATTTCCTAAAACGGATTTCGAGGCTTTGAGCGAAATCATCAAAGCGTTACCCATCGGCCTTGGCGACCCTTTCTGGAAATAAGCGCTAATGGATCTTTGCGCCCTGAACAGGGTGGGTCATGATCACATCCTCACGGGGCGTTGCCAGGATGATGCTTTTTTCATTGAGTAAATCCGTCAGATCGAGATTGGTTGTTGCGGATAGCGCTTCAATTGTCGTCAGGGTGATCTTATATTTTATAGGCTGTTTATGCGGCCGAACCCAGACCACCCTTTTCATGACACTTCCGTCATTGACCAGTTCGTACATATGACCGCCCGTACCCAACTTCTGATAAACTTCGCGCATACCAATAATGAGCTCGTGCGGTATGGTATCAAAATTATGCGAAGCGGAGATGGCCAAATGGTAATTTTTATGCAGGTCCAGCACCATCAGTGAACGTTTTGGCCAGATCGCACTGTCTACTGGCTTATTTTCCTTGTGCGAACTGATAGAGAGGATACCCGGAGACTCAAACTGCATGTAGCCGACCTGGTCAAATCCGATGCTGTAGCGCTTAAACGTAAAGTAGCCGCTCTCGTGGTATTGCACTTCCAAAAAATTGCGCGCGCAGCTATGGTAGCGTTGCGCTTCGGGTATCCCCGGCCTGGCCTGTGTCGAGCTGGAATAACAGATCCAAATCCCGGTCATGCTGTCGATCTCCGCCGGGCTGGGATGATAGCGTAAAATCCCATAGTCCCGTTTGATCGTATCCCAAGCCGCCCTTTCCCGTGTCAGGCTGTTACGCAGGTGGTCACTTACACTGCATTGATAAATATAAGCGCCTATCGCCGTTAATAACAATACCAATAAGCCACCTGTCACAAAGCCATAAACCACGGCATTTCGGAATAACTTGCGACGGAACCGCGAAGGGCCGGTGGTTTTGGGTTCTTCCGTTTCGGCATTTGCTTTTATAATATTGGCCATCTCTTCGTCCGTCGGTGATTCAATAAAGCCCTGACGCCCCTTGCCAAACACATAAATATAACAGGCATCGATCATTGCTTTTTGCGGCTGGTTGACGCCGCTGCTCATAGCCCTGGCGATCCGGTCTTGGGTAAAATGCAGGCGCCCATCTTCTTCGTCCTTATAGTCATCATGTCCCAATGACGCGGTAGGCGTTTTAAAATCTTTGGTAATCTTGTTAATGATTTTGGTCAGCCGGTCATAGTTATGCGGGTTCTTACTCTCAGGCTTGATCTTTTCGGCTGGGGGACAATTCGCGTTGTATTTCAACAAGACGCGTTCGAAGAGTTTCTTGATCTCGGCCTTGCTGGCTTTGGTTCTCATAATCAGTGCGATAAGTTAGTACGATAAAAATAGTAATTTTTTTCATTTTCAAAATGCAAAGGCCATTTTCAAAATGGTTTTTCCTGCATTTTCAAAGCCAACCACTTTTCGCAAATCCCATTATTACATAATAACTCAATTTCCTGTTTATCAGATAATTATAATTGCAGCATCAAACGGAATTTAATTAACACATAACGATAAACGAACCATTAAAACTGAAAAAGATGAAAAAGAGCATGCATGTTTTTGTTAACATTTTGCTGGTTTTGTTAACCAGCATTTCGAGCGGCACCGCTTTCGCTTACGGTAACATTACCGGGGGGCTGGGTGTCACCATTGACCTGCCCGCCGGCAGCTATCCACGAATCTTAACCGTTGAACAGGGTTTTCCGGCTGAACGCGTGGGCCTGCAACCCAATGACCTCATTGTTGCGGTTAATGGGTTAAACATGGGCCGTAGCAGCCTCGAGGAGGTATTCGCGGCGCTAAAGGGTACGCCAGGCACCCGCTGCAGTTTGCTGATCATCCGCGGCGGTGAACAATACCAGGTCAGTTTTGTCCGTCAGCGGCTGTATCCCGATTGGGCATCCGGAAAAGTGGATCATTTCTTCCATATCCGTGCAGCAGAAAAGATCGGTTTCTGGTATCCCGAGCCTGGTTTTGTGTTCGTGCATCCTGGAACGGGCGATCTGCATACGGTTTGGCAGGCCGGCCAGCAGCATCCTTATCACAAGGTCATCGCTGCTGCTACACCACTGGAATGGGTTCCAATGCCGGGTTACCGGTTCATCAGCCGGAATAGCCTGACAACAGTATGGACACCAGGCATAGTGCTGGATAACCAGCATATCGTTTCCGGCGAACAACCGGAAACCTGGCATGCCGCTCCGGGCTATAAATTCGTTTCCAACAACAGTCTACGTGTCGTACCCGCAGACGATCCCTGGAGCGACACCATTATCGGCACCGTCGAACTCATCATAGGCGGTTGGCTGGAGGACACTTTCGGCGACAATTTCGTCTCAGACTATCTGTTGAGCAAAGCCTGGGCACACGGTAAAAATGTAATCCGTTACGTCGTAGCCCATTGATCTGTAAAGGCGTTAGCGGCGGCTAACGCCTTTTTTATTTATCTTCGTTTAATGAATCTCGAACATGTTTTAGCGGCCTACTTGAGTGAGGAAACCAATTATGCTTTATTGGTGAATGGTGCGCGCGGAACGGGTAAAACCTATTATATCCGGGAACAATTCATCCCTGCCGCCGCTGCAACAGTACTGCCGCATAAGGCGCAGAAAAAATACACCCCGGTATTTTTATCGCTGTATGGCTTAAAAAGCATCGATGACCTCTATCTGCAATTGGCAGTAGAAATCTTTCCCCGCCTGAAAAAGCGCCCGGCTAAAATTGCAGGCGGGATCATGCGCATCCTTGTCCGCGGAACACTGCAATTCTTGCGATTAGGTAGTTTGGATGATTTCTTAAAAGATTTGTCGAAGTTATCTGCGACCAAGCTGGACAGCAAGGATTTCGTAATCATTTTTGACGACCTTGACCGCCTGTTACCCGGTCTGAGCATTGGTGAGTTGGTCGGCTTTATCAATTCTTTGGTAGAACATGAGAACAACAAGATCATTATTATCGCCGATGAGGAACAGGTTGGCGATAAAACCAATTACGTGGCAGTCAAAGAAAAAACGGTGGGTGTTACCGTAGAATTTCCCGTTTCTTTTACCGAAAGCTTACGATCCATCATTAATCAGCGTTATCCGCGTGCAGGCGGTTCGCCTTTTCAACGTTGCCTGCAACAGCTTGAACCCAACCTGATCGATTTATTCGCAGCGGGCGAAACCAATAATCTTCGAACCCTGATTTATTTACTTCAGCGCCTGCACACGATATTTCCGGCATTATACGATCAGTTAGGTCTGCAAAAAGAAAACCCGGATGAACTTAGCCTGTACAAATGGCACACCGTTGTCCGATTTACCACTGCTGTTTGTATTGAATTCAAAAAAGGAAAAATCAGCTTCACGCAACCCAATGGTATTGATGACCTGGCTGCGATTAATGCGCAACTGACAGCGGATACTTTACGCGACGCTTATGGCGAAAAAAATCAGCCTGAGGAAAAAAACATAGCGTATCACCACCAATTTGTAGCCACCTATTTTAACAAACAAACCTATCACTTTTATCCCAGCGTGTTTTCATTTGTCACGGGCGGTGACAGCTTTGATAGCGAGCTGCTATTGGCCGAATTAAAAGCCAACATTGATAATCGCCGGCATCAGGTGGTCCGGCAGGATGTCATATTAAACCAGTTGGGACATAATGATTGTTATGATCTTGATGATGCAACGCTTAAAAAACTAAGTGAAGAGCTGTACGGCTTTGCGCTGGCAGGTCAGCTCTCCTTACAGTATTATTATACGGTTATTTATTATCTATTGCGCTGGCCGAAAATACTGGGCTATGATCCGGAAGAAGTGACAACAAAGCTGATCAATGCGATGCAACAGCACGCGGAAAATTTCTCCTATATCCCCTTGCTTAGCGAACATTTCGGATTCAGGCAGGATTCACTGAACTACCCTTATTACCTTCGCTTGGGTGCCGCCGCAGAAAAAGTAAATGCGGAAAACCTTGCGCAGCGCAAAAAACAAAACCGGGCGGAACTGTTTGCCTTTTTCCTTCGTGAACCTGAAAACTTTTATCAAGAGCTATACCAGCGTTATCATGGCGAACCGGTATTAAGCGCCTGGGACTTTAGCAAATTCATCAGCCACCTGGAGCCCCTGTCAGGACGGGAAATTATCGCGTTTCACCGCTTTATCAAAAACCGGTATAGCGACCTTGACTCAGCCGCCTGGCAGGAAAACGATTTTCTGGAACAACTCCGGCATTATGCAGCAACTTATCAAAACGAAGATTACAGTTTAAAAGTGGTTATTTTTAATGAATTGGCAGAAACACTTGACGGGATCCGAAGCCGTAAAAAAGCATAAAAAAGGGGCCTAAACCAGCCCCTCTTCTTTACATTACACTTTTTGACTACGGCTGCGCCGCTGGCTTTCTTTTTGGCTTTCGCTCTGATCGGATTTTTTGGATTGATCAGCTTTTTGCAATACTTCGCGCTTAACCGCTTTGTGCTGGCTGTCAAAAACATTGACGGTTTTGTATTGCGGATTGGCGGCAATATAGAACTTACCCTGTTCGCTGGTGACTTGCTGCACATTTCCCCGTTCCAGTGAGCGGATCAGGTTATCTTTACTCTGGCCGTCGTTCAACTCTTTGATATCGAAACGGCCGAGCGTTTTTTCGAGGTCGTAGCCGTAGGCACTGGTGAACTGGTTGATCTGGTAATTGCCGTGCTCGTTCTTTTCACCTTTCAGGTCCAGCTGGCTCCAGGCATAATAGGTGCTTTCGTCTTTCCGTTGCAGTTCTTTATAGACAGCGCGGCCTTCCAGCAGGTTGAAGGCTTCCTTGGCGGTGATGCCATGGCCGTTGTTGAGGTAGAAGGTTTGTGTGCGGTCGTTTTCGGGTTTTTCGCCTTTGAGGGTGGCCTGGTGCCGGTTAAGGAAGTACATGTCGGTCTGGTCGGACTTGCGGAAGAGCAGGGTGTGCTCGGTTTTGTTGTTGTAGTGATCGATGGTGGTTTGCAGCGTGAAGGTTTCGGGCTGTTCTTTGATCTTTGATTCAAGATCGTTGTTGAGTTTGTCCTCAAAGCCAAGATACTTTAGGTTGTCTTTGAGGTAATCGAGATTGTTCTGGTTCATAAGATTTGTTTTTAATTCGTAAATCATTTGTTGGGTCGCTCGCTGGTCAAGCGGTGTAAAGTTCTCCTGGTGCTGTTTGGTCGTTACCAGCAGCTGCAGCAGTTCGCGGATAGCGGGGAAGCTGACGCCCGGCTCAAAGAACCGCTGCACCCTGGTGCCCATCCAGGCGTCGACGCTGCTGAGCCGGTAATTGTTGTCCGGTGCTAAGCGATAATCCAGTCCGACGCTGACACCTTCGTCTTTGCAGTACAGGGTATCGAGTTCCTGGCCGGTATGGACCATGTTGCGCAGGTCATCCACCAGTTCAGGGCTCTTGAATCCCAGGTCGGCGAGCTGGGTTTTAAGTTCGTAGAAGTTGACGGACTGGTTCATGCGTGCTGCAGTTTTAGCAGGACGGGGTAGCCGTTCTTTAAATGAACTTTTATGCGGTGGACTTTTTTAGTAAAAAGATTCTTGGCCGCCGATATGCCTCCTGCGGCGGCCTGCGCGCCGAGCGAGGCATCCATGCTCATGAGCTGCATGTTTTCGATGGCGTCACTGCTCCCCTCGCCTGCCGCGCCGGCGAGTTCGGCTTCGGGTGCGGGGACGCCGGGCATGCCGTCTTTGTCATAAACCGTCAACCCAACCGGAATGATAGCATTGGCCAGCCTGATATTTTTGATCTCGACCAGCAGGCGTTGATTGGTAATTGTGGCGGTTCCATAAGCCAGTGTGCCTTTCGGAATGACCACGCCTTTGATCCTGACGCTGTCGTTGAGGCGCAACCTCACGGCTGCACCTTGCAGGATCTTCTGGTTACCATCGATAGTCGCCGGTATTGCTTCAAAAGCGGTCGCGGCAACGCTGTCTTTTTTGGATAGCTGCGGATGCTGGATGTTCTGGATCTGCGCGAGCATCTTGGTGAGCTGCTCCATCTGCGGGTCGGCCTGCTGGCCGGTGTTCATGGTTTTCATCAGGAGCTCCAGTTTGCCGACCTGCTGGTCAAAATGCTTGTCGGCCGGCAGGCTATTGCTGTTTACGGGTTGTTGCGGCTGGCTGACTTCGCGGTTGATCTGCGCCAGTTTCTGCCGGATCTGGATGACGTCGTTGTTCGCCGGTGTTTTGTTGAGGCCCATTTTCTGCAATAAGGGATTGCCGGCGTTGGATTTGGCTTTTTCAGCATCCTGTTGCGCCTGGTCGTAGAGGCTCATTTTGGTGGGCGCTTTGGCGTGTTTGTCAAAGGCAGCACCGGGTAAAATGGTGCTCAGGCCGCTGCTGGCGGCCGGCTGTCTGTTTGGCGCGCGGTGTAAGTTCCAGAACGCCAAGGTGAGCAGCGGTAAAATAATAAGGGGCAGGACGAGCAGCGCCTTGCGCATGCGGTCCTGTTGTGGCGTAAGCGGGTGTGTTACGCTTTCGGGTTTGTTAAATGGGTTGTTCATATAAATGATTTGATGATCAGCCATGCGGATAAGCAGCCAAAGAGCGTGATGAAAGTGATCAGTGCCATGAGTTTGGAGGCTTTGTTCCAGTGCTGGGTTTTACGATTGAGATAATTGGCCATTCTGGTTTGTCTGCCGACAATAGCTCCTGCTATCTTTCGGGCGAGTTTTTCGGTTTTCATTGGGTGGTGTCGCTGTCGTTGTTGCTGATGACCGCCCAGTCTTCGATGAGAAAGCCGTGCGGGTTGTTATCGGTTTCGGTTTCGAGTTGCCGTACTTTGCCGTGCGTGACCAGTTGCCGTACAACAGTGCGTCCGGACCGATTCAATTTTTCGGTGCCGTAATAAGTAAATCCATAAGGGATCTGGTTCAGGTCCAGCGCAATGCTGTCTGTTGTCAGGCGCTGGCTAATGTTGCCGGATACCAGGTTGGCATAGTAATCTTTGGCGCGCAGGTCATCATACTGACGTTTGGCGCTGGCATCTGCCAGGTACAGGGCCTGGTTAATGCTGCTTTGAATCTGCTTGTCATCGGGTTCGAGATCAAAAAAGTCTTCATGGAAGGTTTTGATGTGATCGCGCAATTCGACCGGCAGGACATGGCGGCGGTCGGACAGTTCGCTTTGGATGACCTTGCCATTGTACAAAATCCGTACACTATTCTGCGCTTTGTCAGCAAAGTCGTAACTTTTGCAGACGGCGAAACCGGCAACCAGCGCACAGCAGCCCAGGAACAGATAGCTAAATAGCTTGATGTGCTTAAAGGCACTGTCGATGTTTTGGAGTTGTTTAAACATGATTTAGCTTTTGAGTTTGTCGTTGAAATAGCCTTCGGATTCAGAATTGGCGGCGTAGCTCTGGGTCATGTTTTCCCGCTGGTTGCCAAACTGGTCAGCGACCATGCCGCCGACCGACTTCGCTGAAGTCGTTATCAGACTGTTGACACGCTGCACCAGCGCATTGCCGCCGCCGGCATGCACGATATAATTGGCGGTACTGGGTACGGTGAAATAGCCGACGATGCCAATAATCAAAAAAATGAGGTAAGCTAAATCTGTGGAATTAAAGAAAGTGTTGCCGGTACTTTGGATCTGCGAAATGTCAATGGTCAGCATGTTCTGCTGGATCTTGCCGATGATGCTGCCAAAGATATTGGCGACGGGCAGCCATAAGAACACGTTGATGTAGCGCGCCATCCAGACGGTCAGCGTATGCTGGAAACCATCGTAAACCGCCAGGCCAAACACCAGCGGCCCCAATATCGCTAATACAATCATTTGAAACGTTCGCAGCGTATTGATGCACAAGGCCGCGGCTTCATACAATACTTCCAGGACTTCGGACATCCATTCCTTTATGGAATTTTTGAAATTGTATTCGGCCTTGGCCATGGCGAACTTCATGTCGTTGCCGAGGCTGCCGATCATGCCTTCATTCTGGTCGTTTGGGTCGTCGGGGTGCGTGTATTTGTACCATTTGTCGCGGTCGCCGGAACCATCGGCGCCGACGTACATCTGCCATTGCTGGGTTTGCTGCTCCGCAGCTTGCTTCTGTTGCAAAAGTGTTTGTATGGCTGCATTGGAATCGCTAACCATGCTATTGGTGGTGGCCACGACCGGCTGCATGATGCCGTTCATGAGCGCAATAACGGTTGGGAACAGCATGATGGCCATGCCCAGGGCAAACGGCCTAAGCAATGGATAGAAATCAATGGGCTCGGCATTCGCAATATGTTTCCACACCCGCGCGGCGATGTACCACAGCGCACCGAAACCAGCGATGCCCTGCGCCGTGCCAATGAGACTTGAACACAGCGGCATCATTTGGTCGTAGATTTGCTCGAGGGTTTGTTGTAGTCCGGAGATACTGTCCATTAATAGAGATTTTTTAGGGTTTGTAAATCGTTGTTCTCTTGTTGCCGCTGGAGTTGCAGCATAGCCGCCTGGTTATCAAACTCCCGCAAAAAGGTGAGCTTGTCGTCAGTATCGGCATAAATGTGATCGATGGCCTTTAGGCGCTCATCGTCACTCATGCGGAGCTTTCCCGCCGCCAAAATATCCGCCAGTTGGCTGATGTTCTGCAGGCTTTGCTGCAGCAGCGTCGTATAGACATTGGCTAAATACGCTAACTCGTCTGCCGAAAAGTGCCCGCTGGCGTTAAATTGTTTATAATAGCGGGCATACTCGGTGACGATATAGCCCTGTTCGAGCACGATATCGGCCACATGCCCGTAATTGGCAACCGCGGGGCTGACTAACAGCAGGCCGTTGAGAAAGGTGCTGTGCAGGTTGAAATTGCCGCTTTCGATGCTTTTGACTTCGTTGTAACCGCCGTCGATTATTTGATAACCGGTTTTCATATCGCTCAGGATGCCTTTGAGCTGCGTCAGTTTTTCGATATCAAGAATGAGCTGCGTCAAATCGGCACTTTGCGCATTTGCGGTCGCGGCAAAGCACAGCAGGACCAGCAGGATGTTAAAGCTTTTCAAGTGTTTGGTCATCGTTGATGGCTTGTTGTCGTTGAATGATCAGTGTTTTGAGACTATTACAAAAATGGCAGGCGAACAGGTACTTATCCTGCATGCCGGCATGCAGCTTGTTGAGCCGTTGCAGCCTTTGGTCGTCGGTCATTTGCAGGTTGGTGCCTATCACATTTTGCAGTTCAGCCAGGTCTGCGTTACAACTGTTCAGCAGGTTGCTTTTTACCGCACCTACATAGGTCTGTTCATCAGTGGTTAAAGCAAATGGTTGGCTGAACAAGGTGCTGATTTGCGTTTGCCAGTTCAGGATGTCCTGTACCTGCGAACTATTCTTTACGGTTGCTGAAGGCTGCCGTAAAGAATTGTAATAAGCGCTGTGCGCATTCAGTTCAGCCGTATTGATCGCGGCAATACCGCTCAGACCATGCTGCACGACGTTGTAACCTTGTTTCAGTTCGGACTCAAAAGCATTGTAAGCGGCGATCTGCTGCTGGTAATAGTTCAGTTGCTTTTTGCTTTGCCCGAACAGGTCGGAAAAGCTGAACGACTGCGCGCTGGCGCCGCTACTGATCAAGACCATACAAAGCTTTAGTAGCAGCGATATCGTTCGCATCTTGCGCCCTTTGCAGGCTGAGGATCGTGTTTTCATTGTTGAATTGTTTTAAGTCATTGTAATTCTGGTCGACATTGTGCGAGACCTTTTGGATGAGCTCCATGCGTTTGCCGTCGCTCATCTGCGTTTTGAAGTTGTTGACCAGGTTCATGAGCTGGTCGAGGTTGTTGACCGAGGCTTTCAGGATACCGCTGTAAATGCTGCTGATGTACTGCAGTTCCGATGCGTTGAAGTGCTTGTCGTTCTGGATGAGCGACCAGGCGCTTTCGTATTCACGGACCAGGGCCTCCTGTTCCAGCGTGATGTTTTTGACCTGTTCGTAGTCACTGATCACCTCCTTGACTTTGTAGAGTTCATTGTAATAGTTTTGGAACAGGGTCGTCTGCTGCTGGTTCACCCCTGCGATCTGCGACAGCTTCATTTGATTGAGCTGGTTTTCGATGGTCTTTTGCGCATTCTGCAGCCAGATAGTCTGGTTCTGCGCCTTCTGCACTTCGAGGTCGATCGCGCGGATGACCTTGCCGACGGTTTCGTTGAGCACAGCGCTGATCACAAACTGCGCACTGGCGCCTCTGGGCAGCACGGTCAATACCACCACCATGCTCATGGGCAGGACGATGCGGTAAATGCGCCCGCATTTACTGGCTTCTCCGAATGGGAAGATGTGCTTCATAGTTTGTGATAACTGTTCGTTCCGATATACAGGCTGTCGCCTTTGAATTTGTAGATCAGGCCCGTTTGGTCAACGTGAATTTGATGACCATCCCAGGTTCCTGTGAGATGCCGCATGGCATGTTCCCATGGGCCGTTGGGCAGTCTGCGGTAGCCGGTCTTTTCGGTGATGTTGTA
>JABDAU010000078.1:0-15627 GCA_013289045.1 Bacteroidota bacterium
AAAACCGGCCAGGCTATATCATGGTCGTCTGCAGGTAAAATGGGTTTCAAGGGTTCAAAAAAGAACACTCCTTATGCTGCTTCACAAGCTGCTGCCGATTGCGGTAAAGTTGCTTATGACCTGGGCATGCGTAAAGCTGAGGTGTTTGTAAAAGGCCCGGGTGCAGGCCGCGAGTCTGCCATCCGTACACTGCAAACTGCAGGTATCGAGGTAACTACAATAAAAGATATCACACCGCTTCCGCACAACGGTTGTCGTCCTTCAAAAAGGAGAAGAGTTTAATTAACCTATTTTTTAAAGCTAAGATTCAGCGGCTGCGGGCCGTTTGATACTTTAAAAGCAACACACAAATGGCAAGATACACAGGCCCAAAATCAAAAATTGCGCGTCGTTTCCGTGAACCGATCTTCGGTCCGGACAAAGCGCTTGAAAAGAAAAATTATCCTCCAGGCATGCATGGCGCTGCTAAAAGGAGAGGTAAACAATCAGAGTACTCTACTCAGCTACAGGAAAAACAGAAAGTTAAATACACTTACGGTGTATTGGAACGCCAGTTTGAGAACCTGTTTCACCGTGCTTCTTCAAAAGAAGGTATTACCGGTGAAAACCTGCTGAAATTCCTGGAAGCACGCTTGGATAACGCAGTATACCGTTTAGGTATCGCCCCAACACGTTCAGGTGCACGCCAGCTGGTTTGCCACAAACACATCACCGTTAATGGTAACGTAGTAAATATCGCTTCTTACCAGTTGTTAGCAGGCGATGTGATCGCAGTACGCGAAAAATCAAAATCAATGGAAGCTATTGCAAACTCTGTTGCAGGCCGTAAAATAAACAAGTACAGCTGGCTGGAATGGGATGCCGCCAATTTAACAGGCAAATTCCTTAACTATCCAAACCGTGATGAAATTCCTGAAAACATTAAGGAAAACCTCATCGTCGAGTTGTACTCTAAATAATAGATTTGATCCCGATAGCTATCGGGATTAGATATGAGATTTGAGATAAAATTCAAATCTCATATAAAAAAAGGGTATGGTTAGGTGAGCAGAGAAACGGGTTTAATCCCATGTCTCAAATCTCACATCTCATATCTACCACAAAGTAAACAATAAAAAAAGGATATAAATGGCAATTTTAGCATTTCAAAAACCAGACAAGGTTATCATGCAGAAATCAACTGATTTTGATGGCACGTTTGAGTTTCGTCCGTTAGAACCAGGTTTCGGTATAACCATTGGTAATGCCCTGCGTCGTATCTTACTTTCATCATTGGAAGGTTTTGCGATCACCTCTGTGCGTTTCTCGGGTGTGATGCATGAGTTTTCTACCATAAAAGGTGTTGTTGAAGACGTAACCGAAATTATCCTTAACCTGAAACAGGTTAGGTTTAAAAAGACCGGTGAATCTGGCGACAGCGAAAAAATATTTGTGATCATCAATGGCCAGGATACTTTCAAAGCCGGCGATGTTACTAAATTCTCAAATAACTTCGCGGTTTTAAATCCTGACCTTGTTATCTGTAACATGGACTCTTCAGTAACGCTTGAGATCGAGCTTACTATCAATAAGGGGCGTGGTTACATTTCGAGCGAAGAAAACAAAAACCCTGATGCTAACGTAGGTGTCATCGCGATCGACTCGATCTATACGCCTATCAAAAACGTAAAATACACTATCGAGAACTATCGCGTTGAGCAAAAAACCGACTATGAAAAATTAGTATTGGATATTGCTACTGATGGCTCGATCCACCCTGAAGAAGCGCTTAAAGAAGCAGCGAAGATCCTGATCCAGCACTTTATGCTGTTCAGCGATGAGAACATGATGCTTGAAGCACAGGCTAAGGAAGAAACTAAAGAAGTTGACGAAGAGATCCTGCACATGCGCAAGATCCTGAAAACCGAACTGGTTGACCTTGACCTTTCAGTACGTGCACTGAACTGTCTGAAAGCTGCTGACATTCGCAGCCTGGCCGACTTAGTTTCATACGACGTAGCTGACATGCTTAAGTTCAGGAACTTTGGTAAAAAATCACTGACTGAGATTCAGGACCTGGTAAAATCAAAAGGTTTATCTTTTGGTATGAACCTGTCTAAATTTAAGTTGGACGAAGAGTAGTTGATTAGAGATTGGAGATTAGAGATTAGGTTTTCTGTCGCCGATCTAAAGATAATAAACAAAAATAGGGGAAAAGAGACTGGAACCTAAGAGACAAGTATTTTACTAATCTCTACTCTCCAGTCTCTACTCTCTAACACCGCGTAATTCCGAGGCTTGAGTCAACTCGCCGACGGTATGCACGTGCCACAAACAACAAATTAAAAATGAGACACGGTAAAAAACACAACCACTTAGGCCGTACCGACAGCCACCGCAAAGCGATGCTCGGTAATATGGCATCTTCGCTTATCATGCATAAGCGCATCACTACAACATTAGCAAAAGCAAAGGCTTTACGCGTTTATGTTGAGCCTCTTCTGACAAAATCAAAAGACGATACTACCCACTCACGCCGTACTGTATTCAGCTATCTGCAAGATAAAGATGCAGTTACTGAACTGTTCCGCGATGTAGCTACAAAAATTGCTAACCGTCCGGGTGGTTATACCCGTATCATCAAAATGGAAAATCGTTTAGGTGATAACGCTGAAATGGCGCTGATCGAGTTAGTTGATTATAACACCATTTACGGTGGCGATAACGCGCAAACTGCTAAGAAAACTACCCGTCGTCGTGGTGGTAAAGGCAAACCTGCTACTGCTGCTCCGGCTGCTAAAGCTGAAGTTGCTGCACCGGTTGCCGAAGAAGTAGCGGTAATTGAGGAAACCCCTGAATTACCTGCAGCAGAAACTGAAGTTGCCGAAGCTCCTGTAGCAGAAGCACCAGCTGCTGAAGAAACTCCTGAAGCGCCTGCTGATAACGAAGAAAACGCAGAGAAAGGCGAATAAGCCCCTCTAAATCTCCCCCGGTAGGGGAGACTTGAAAAGATGGAAACGCCCGGTTATTGACCGGGCGTTTTTTGTTTATACCAACATTTTCATCACGTCATTGCGAGGAGTGAGCAGGGCAGTGCGAGCGCATCGACGTGGCAATCTCTGATTTTGCAGGTAACAGACTTAGCTTAATAAGAATGAATTAGGGCGTTGCCTGCGGCCCGGGCTATCCGTTCATACTGCACAGGCCTTAGCCACATTGGCCGGTATCCGCTGCTATCCCTAACGCAAATTGTCTGAACCATGATTTATGAGATTTTTCGCAGCTGTTTATTTTTTAAAGGTGCTCAAGAGGGCTTTGCCGTTAAAGGATTACCCTGATGCTGTCTCAATGATAGGGGTTAACTGCAAACTGTCAACAGCAAACTACTTATACACCACCCCCTCCTTCATCACAAACCCAACATCACGCATTGCTTTAATATCCTGCAGCGGATCACCATTCACGGCAACGATATCGGCATATTTGCCTTTAGTTATGCTGCCGGTAACGTCACTGAGGCCTAACAGATCGGCAGCGTTTACCGTTGCGCATTTGATAGCTTCCATTGGCGGCATGCCTCCTTCTACCATATATTGAAACTCGATGGCATTCTTGCCATGGTCATAAACACCTGCATCGGTGCCAAACGCGATTTTAACTCCGGCTTTATAAGCCCTGGTAAATGTACCCTGCATCTTTGCCGCAACTTCAACCGCTTTACGGGCGATAACCGGCGGGAAATATCCTGGGATCTTTGCTGAATCGGCAGTTGAACGGCCTGCAATCAAAGTCGGTACGTACCAGGTGCCGTATTGCTTCATCAATTTAATATCTTCATCATCCATAAATGAGCCATGCTCTATGGATGTAACACCACCCAGTATTGCACGACGGATACCTTCGGCGCCATGGGCATGGCAGGCAACTTTCATACCGTAATCTTTAGCGGTTTCAACTATTGCTTTTATTTCATCTATACTAAATTCAGCGCCCGACGCGTTCGAACTAAAATCAAGTACACCGCCAGTAGAAGCGATCTTGATCACGTCCGATCCTCGCTTAATTTGCAGGCGAACGGCCTTGACACATTCTTCAGGTCCGTCGGCAACGCCATCGTCCGGGCCCATTTTGTGCATCAGGTCATCACGATACCCAACAGACGGATCCATATGGCCACCGCTGGCGGAAATGGCCCTTCCGGCGCTTATCATACGCGGGCCGATAATATAGCCATGGGCAATTGCGTCGCGCATAGCATTATTGATACCGCTGCCACCACAATCGCGAACGGTTGTGAAACCCGCCATCAAAGTAGCTTTGGCATAAATGGTAGACCGGTAAGCAATTGCCGCATCAGTCATTGTTAATCCATCAATTGTAGCATCCTTGCTTGTTCCCTGTGCTTCCAGATGCACATGGCAGTCGATTAGCCCGGGCATCACGGTTTTATCGTGCAAATCGATCATCTTATCGGTGCTGCCACCTGTGGTATAACCTTTCTGAACGTCAGTTATCTTTTTGCCTTCTACCACGATGGTCATTTGTGAAAGCGCGGCGTTGCTTGTGCCGTCGATCAGTTTACCGCATTGGATATATGTTTTTTGCGCGAAAGAGTGACCGGCTACGAATAACAGGATGAGTAATAAAAGTCGTTTCATTTTTGGATTAGTTAGGGTTGAAGTAATTGATACTAAAAATAATGATTAATAAATACATAAAATAATAGCGCACAAAAAAAGGCGGCCTGAAAAAGCCGCCTTGTATTAAGGGAAAGAGTTTGCTTAGTCGCCACTGATATCGCCGCTGCCTGATTTTGATTTCATGACGTGCTTAGGGCCACCTTTGTAGCTTACGTCGCCTGAACCGGATACGCCGGCCTCCAGGCTATTGGTTACGTAGATGCTTGCATCACCTGAGCCTGAAACATGTACAGAAGTGTTCGATGTTTGCAGATCACGGGCAGTAAAATCACCCGAACCTGATACGCTCACAGATGAATTTTCGGCATGGCCTGACAGTTTCATATCGCCTGAACCGGAGATACTGCAGTCAAGGCTTTTAGCGTCAACTTTACCATACACATCGCCTGAGCCGCTAACCCATAACCTTAGGTTTGAAGCGCGGACGCCGTCTTTAAAATATACATCGCCGGAGCCGGTGATACCGATAGCGTTCACCTGGTTAACCACTACGTATACAATTATCTTTTTGTGCCCGAACATATCGCCCAGGCCACCCCATGAGCCATTCTTGTTATGTATCCTCAATGTGCCGCCGTCAACTTCAGTAATTACGCGGTCTATCACATCGGCAGGCGCATCAACCTTTACCGATTCATTTGCACCCTGTGTGATGTAAACATCGAATGAACCCGCTGCATCAATTGCATTGAAGCCGGAAAGGTGGCGGTCCTGCACCACATTGCCCGATTCGTCGTTAACAATGGGCGTTGTATGCTTGCTTGCGTAGGCATAACCAACGCCGGTTATCAGCGCAGTTGCCAGTAATATTTTTGATAATGATCTCATGTTTATGAATATTTATTTGTGCTATATGACAACGTATTATATAATATGTTGCACCCAAATCAAAATTATTCAACCAACACACCAATATAATAATTGAAAGTATCCGCCTCAAGATTTTCTTTTGTGATACCGTCAATTTTTATCTCGGTATAATATTTATTCACTTTTATCAATTGATACTTACCGCCTTTAGCCCTTAACATTACCGGCATGGCGAAGCCGCGTACTGCGTTGATCCACCTTGCATACACTTTGCCCTTGATCTCTGTCACTTCCAATATCGGTAAATTGGTAGTATGCAGGAATTGGTCAAATACCGGTGCGAGATCGATGCCCGATTCTTTGCTGATGTATCCGGTAACATCCTCATAAGTGACTGTCTGGTGATAGAAAGTTTTATTGAGGCCGCGTAAAATGCTGCGCCACTTTTCGTCATCATTAATAACAGTACGGATCATGTTTAAGATCACCGAGCCCTTTGCGTACATATCTTCCGCGCCTTCCTTGTTTACGCCATATGGCCCAACAATCGGGCGGTCGTTATCAATACCATTACGCTGCCCATGCGTATATTCCTGCCCGGCTTGTTTGCCGTAGAAGGTTTCAACGAACAATGATTCCGAATAATCGGTGAATGACTCATGGATCCACATATCAGCCAGGTCCTTTGAAGTAATATTATTACCAAACCATTCGTGTCCGCTTTCGTGGATGATGATATAATCCCATTTCATCCCCCAGCCTGTACCGGAAAGATCCATTCCTTTTTTACTGTAAGCAGAGTAATAGCCATTTACAAAGTGGTTGCCATAAGCTGTACCGCTTTGGTGTTCCATACCTAAATGCGGTGTCTCTATCAGTTTATAGCCATCCTCATAAAAAGGGTATGGGCCCATCCAGTGCTCATGCGATTGCAGCATCCGTTTAACATTCAAACCGAATTGTTTTTTGGCTTGTTCGAGGTGATAAGGCAATACCCAGTAATCCAGCGACAGTTTGCCTTTTTCGCCATCATATGTATCGCTGAAATGGGTGTAATCACCAATATTGGCTTCAATATCATAGTTATTTATCGGGTTGGAAACGAACCAATCGAAACGGGTATAGCCATCTTTCAATTTAGTTACTTTACGTAAGCGTCCGTTGGATACATCCTTTAAGCCTGTAGGCACGCTGATGCTGATCAGGGCGCTATCTACTTCGTCAGCCTGCTGGTCTTTATTAGGCCACCAGATGCTGGCGCCTATACCCTGGCAGGCGGTAGCCAGCCACGGCTTACCTACCGAGTCCGTAGTGAAAACAATACCGCCGTCCCATGGTGCGTTTTTGGCAATGGTCGGATTGCCGGAGTAGAAGACAGTGAATTCATCCACGCTGCCTTTGGCAATGGTTTGCGGGAAGGTTACGAATACCGCGTTGAAATCGCGGGTGAACGGCACTTCCTGCCCTTTATAAACCACTTTTTCAACTTTCAGGTTGGAAAAAAGGTCGAATTGCAGCTTGGTAAAATCCTGCGTGGCTGTGAACTTAAATAACACGTTGCCGCTGATGAATTTGTTGGGAACATCAAACTTTATATCAAGATGATAGAAATTGATATCGTAGCAAGCACGCAGGGGCGAATTATAATTACCACGCAATGTATCGCCGTGCGTAAAAGTTTCCTTTGGCTGGCCTAATTGGGCGTTTGATTTAAATGCGATCAAAGCAAGGGCGATGATCAGTAATCTGTTTAGTTTCATGTGGATTTTATGCAGATAAATTAATTATTGAGTACCATTACTTTAACGGAAGATGTGTGCTGCGCATCGTGGTATAAACGGATGGTAGCCTTCTGGAAATCCGAATCCTTTGCCTTGTAAATATCTACAAATTTCTGCGGATTACGGTCAACCAGCGGGAACCATGAGTTTTGTATCTGTATCATGATGCGGTGGCCTTTGCGGAAGGTATGCGCCACATCGGTCATGGCATATTTTATTTCGGTGACTTTGCCCGGCACAAATGGCTCGGGTTTTTCAAACGAATTGCGGAACCTGCCCCTGAACACTTCGCCGCGCACCATCATTTCGTAACCGCCTAGTGTTATGTTTTTAGGATTAGGCACCGGGTTAGGGTAGTCATCCGGAAATACGTCGATCAATTTTACAACGTAATCGGCATCGGTAGTGCTGATGGAGGAGAACAAATCGGCCATTACCGGGCCGGTTAAGGTGATATCTTCTTTAAGCGGTTCTGTTTGATAGGTTTTTACATCCGGGCGGCGTTCGGCAAAACGCTGGTCATCAACCATGTATTCGCGGGTACGCTTTTCCTGTACGCCATCCTGGTAAGGCACCGGTGCGTTCGGATCGCTTACATATTCATCGAAGCTATCTGTAGCTTTAGGCGCTTCGAATGAAAGTTTGCCATCAGCATGCAGGTATAATGTTTTCTCAACGGCATCCTTCGGCGGCCATTGGTTGAATTTGTGCCATTGGTTTGAGCCGGTGATGAAGATGGTGGCCTTCGGCAGATCGAGCTTGCCTTCGTCCTTCAAATAATAATTGAAGAACGGTAATTCCACATTTTCCCTGTACCATGCGCTGGTTTCTGAGCCGAAATCCTGGTCGCCGAAATACCTGCCTTCGCTGCGCTCCCAGCCGCCGTGAAACCATGGGCCCATCACCAGCATGTTTGGATGTGTTACCGGGTTTTGTTCCTGCAAAGCCTTAAAAACATGCAAAGCGCCAAAGCAATCTTCGGCATCAAAAAATCCGCCTACGGTCATAGTTGCGGGTTTGATATTTACAAGGTGCGGACGGATGTTCATCCCTTTCCAGAAGGAATCATAATTTGGGTGCGCCACCACATCGTTCCAGAATTTAACAGAATCGCCAAGATATTTCTTTTTGAAATTGGGCAATGCACCCATATCAAGGTAGAATTTATAGTTATCCTTTGCAGTATAGCGAATGCCGTTTTTGAATTTATCAGGTGTAAGCGGTGCAAGCCGCGGAACACCAAAGCTGGTGTAAAACGAAAATGCGTCCATTAGCATAAATGCGCCATTATGGTGAAAATCATCACCCAAAAACCAATCGGTAACAGGGGCCTGCGGCGATACTGCTTTTAGCGCCGGGTGCGCATCAGGCAGCGAAGCGGTTGAGTAAAAACCCGGGTAAGAAATACCGAGAATGCCTACGCGACCATTATTATCCGGTACGTTTTTTACCAGCCAGTCGATTGTATCATAGGTATCGGTGCTTTCGTCGATATCTTTCTTCGTTTTGTGTTCAACCTGAGGCCGAACATCCAAAAACGTGCCTTCGCTCATCCAGCGCCCGCGAACATCCTCATAAACAAAAATGTAGCCCTCTTTGGCGAACAGCATGTTTTGGCCCAGCATCTTTTTGTATTCATTATTTTCGTACGGGCCTACGTTGTAGGGCGTACGCGTCATGAGGATAGGATATTTTTTGGATTGATCCTTCGGCATGTAAATGGAGCAGTAGAGGCGGATACCATCACGCATAGTGATGTATTTATCCATCTTGGTATAGTTCTGCCGGATGTAAGCGGAATCGGCAGCGGTTTGGGCGAAAAGTTTTGGGCAAACAATCGCCAAACCTAAAAGGAGCAGGAGTTTTTTCATAAGATCGAAGTCAGTTAATGCGCTAAAAGTAATTAAAAGAGGTGAAAGCTAAAAGGTAAAAGGAGAAAGGTGAAATTTGCGGTAATCGTAAATTCAAATATCCTTTCAGGTTACCTGAAAACAGCGGCTTCAGGATACGTTAGTTAATCTGTTTTAAAATGGCATCGTGTACAGGGCTTCGTCGAGAGAACTCTACGGTGACAAAAATACCTTATAACGATGGATCGATCAATTGAAGCGGAATACGTATGCCGCGCGGGCGATAATAGTTTGGATTATACCGGCCATTTAAACAGGTATTTACGCAATTGCCGTAGCCATTGATGGAATAGGTGAGCAATAACTCATTCTTATCGTTGATATATTCCGGGTGGGCAATAGGCAAATAGAAGAATGGATAATGGCCCTGCAACGTATCATCAATAGTATAGATGGCTTTAGGTTTTGTGAACGGCCCGGCCAGTTTGTCGCTTACCTGCACAAATATCTTTTTACCCGCATCGCAACCCAGGCTAAATTCCGAACTAAACAGAAGGTATTTATTTTTCACCTTACAGATGTTGCAGCTGTTAGACGGCGCAGTACCGATTGCAGATGCAGTTTTATAATCATTGCTCCAGCCCTTGCCGTCCCAAAACTGCCAGGCAGCATTAGCATCGCGCTCGGGGAAGCGGGCTGCGTAGATATCATTTTGCCACACCGATCTGCCTTTCTGGCCGAAGGCATATACATATCCTGCCTTGTCATCTTTCACAAAGCCGACACTAAAATTGATACCGCCGCAATCAGGCAGGTTATGATATCCTGCAACCGTCATTTCCGGTAATTTTATTTTAGCGAAGACATCCGGACCGGCAGATGCAAAGCCCATGCCTGTTGTAACATTTTTCAGGTTGAAGCACATGATATACGCCGTATCTTTTAGCCGGAAGCCTGCACCCGGCCAGTTGAAATAATTATCGGCCGGATTACTTTTCAGGAACGTGCTTTTTTGAGGGTTAAGCAGGGTGGGAGTATGATGCCAATCCCAATCATTCATCGGCTGCACCATAGCGCAATTGCGCACATTGAACAGGCAGGGAACGGTTTTGGTAACGGAATCATAATCGTTGGTGAATGAATCGCCATAGGTCCACATCACTTTACCGTTGCCAATAGGGAAACTGTAGCCGCCATCGGATGCTATCCAGCCGGTCTCCCGGGTAAAGAATTCTTTTACCTGCTGATCTTTATAAACGCGAAGAATTTTATGTGTTTTTCCCTGAGTGACCAGGTGGATAATTGAAGTGGTACAAGCGCAGATGATAAGCGCAATTACAATAAATGTCTTTACTCGCATAACGGCAATAGTTAGGATAAATTGGATTGACAAAATGTAATGCAAGTATAAGAAAAGTTGATTTGATGGTATGTATATACATTTAAATTTATCAGGCGGATGTCAATATGGTGGGCAATGGATTTCGTTGACACCTTATAATGTGTAACTTTGCGTACAAATTTTATCTACTATGCAATACGATGTTATCGTTATCGGCTCGGGGCCGGGCGGCTATGTGGCCGCTATCCGTTGCGCCCAGCTTGGCTTCAAAACTGCCTGTATCGAAAAATATTCAACCTTTGGCGGTACCTGCCTTAATGTAGGCTGTATCCCGTCGAAAGCGCTGCTTGATTCGTCTGAACACTATCACAATGCAGCACATACTTTCAAAACCCACGGCATCAACCTGGAAAACCTGTCATTAGACATTGCGCAGATGATGAAGCGCAAAGTTGATGTGGTGAATAAGAACACCAGCGGCATCAGCTTCCTGTTCAAAAAGAACAAGATCGATTCTTACCAGGGTATTGGTTCATTCAAGGATAAAAATACCATCACCATAAAAAAACCTGACGGCACCGGGGAGGAGATCACCGGCACCAATATCATTATTGCTACAGGTTCCAAACCGTCAAGCCTGCCATTTATCAAGCTTGATAAAAAGCGCATCATCACTTCAACAGAAGCGTTAACGCTAACTGAAGTGCCAAAGCATTTGATACTGATCGGCGGCGGCGTGATCGGGCTGGAATTAGGCTCAGTTTACTCACGTTTAGGCGCAAAAGTTTCGGTGATAGAATTTATGGATGGCATTATCCCAACCATGGATAAAGGTTTGGGTAAAGAATTGCAACGTGTGCTGTCTAAACAAGGCATGGAATTCTACACCGGCCACAAAGTAACCGGCGCTACCGCGAAAGGCAAAGAGGTGACCGTGACTTTTGATGCGCCTAATGGCGATAAAAAAGAGCTGAAAGGCGATTATTGCCTTGTTGCCGTTGGTCGTATTGCTTATACCGATAATTTAGGTTTGGATAAGATCGGCCTGACCGTTGAGGAACGTGGCAGAAAGATAACTGTCGACGAGCACCTGCAAACCAGCGTAAAAGGCGTATATGCCATAGGCGACGTGATTCGCGGGGCGATGCTGGCCCACAAAGCTGAAGATGAAGGTACATTGGTGGCAGAAGAAATAGCCGGTCAGAAACCACACATCAATTACAACCTGATACCGGGCGTGGTGTATACCTGGCCTGAGGTTGCAGCGGTTGGACAGACTGAAGAACAACTGAAAGAGCGCAGCATTCAATATAAAACAGGCTCATTCCCGTTCCGCGCAAGCGGCAGGGCAGTGGCCAGCGGCGACCTGGACGGTTTTGTAAAAGTATTGGCAGATGCAGAGACCGATGAAATTTTAGGTGTACACATCATCGGCCCGCGTGCTGCGGATATGATAGCCGAAGCCGTTATCGCGATGGAATACCGTGCGTCGGCCGAGGACGTATCCCGCGCCAGCCATGCGCACCCAACCTATACCGAAGCATTCCGCGAGGCATGTTTGGCAGCGACGGGGAACAGGGCGATACATATTTAAGGTAAAAGGTTAAAGCAGAAAGGTGAAAGGTTTTACTGATCTCTAATCTCTAAAAGTAAAAAAGCGGCTCATGAAATAGCCGCTTTTTTACTTTTCCCGGGTAACAATTTGCTTAAGTTTGCATCCAATTGAAATCATAGACTATAATCCTGCTTAATGAAACTGGATAAACGCCTTTGGGTGCTTGTATTTATTTGCGTTATCAATTCGTTAGGCTTTGGTATAATTGTGCCGCTACTGTATGGTTACGGGAAAAAGTTCGGCATCAATCAGGAATCGCTTGGACTATTAACGGCTGCTTACTCGATAGCTCAGTTTTTTGCCACTCCTGTTTTAGGCGGGCTGTCCGACAAGTATGGCCGCAAACCATTGCTTGCAATCAGCCTTATAGGTACTTGTATCAGTTTTATCATGTTTGCCGAAGCGCGTGGCGTAATTATGCTCTTTGCCGCACGTATACTTGACGGCTTGACAGGCGGCAATATATCAGTAGCACAATCCATCATTTCTGACACTTCTACTTCGGCGGACAGAGCTAAACGGTTTGGAATATTAAGCTCGGCTTTTGCTTTTGGTTTTGTGATAGGGCCGGTAGCTGGCGGTTTGTTGAGTAAGTTCGGTACGCAGGTGCCTTTCTTTTTTGCTGCGGGGATATCGTTTTTGGGCGTATTGGCTACCATCTTTGTACTGGAAGAATCTAACCCTGGCGGTAAGAAAAAGAAAGCAGAGGATAACACCAGCTTTATAAAGGCATTGGTAACTACCTTAAAATTACCCGTAATAGGTACCGCTATTTTCATTGGTTTTTTGCTGACGATGGCACAGTTTAATATGATCGTCGGGTTTCAAACTTTCAGTGTGGATGTTTTGAAATTGAATACCACGCAAATGGGTTTGCTATATACCGGGTTCGCTGTTATGGGTATCATTATGCAGATGTGTGTTCCTGTTATCACTAAAATGATCAGTTCCCGAACGCGTATATTGCTGCTATCAACCATGCTTTGTTTCGCGGCTATGTTCCTGGTAGGGTTTACGGCAGCGGCTATTACATTTACGGTATTCCTTTACATCTATGGATTGTTCAACGGCTTGCGTAACCCTATGTTGAATGCCATTATTGCTGATAACAATACTAAACAAGGGCAAGGCAAGGTTTTGGGCGTTAATCAATCTTACGCCTCTATTGGCCAAACCCTGGGGCCTATTACTGCCGGGTTAATTTCGGCTATATCGGTACATGCGGTGTTCTTTTTGTCAGCATTTTATATACTCATTGCCTTCCTGTTCAGTTTCAGGTTATGTGCTAAAGAGAAGGCTTCGACTATTGCTGCTTAATGATTGAGCGTGGACGCTCAAAATAATCCGCGATCAAGTGTGGACACTTGACCGGGCAGGGGTGTTACAGACGAATGTCTATAGTGAAAGGCTACTTCTTTGCTATATTAAAATATTGGCCAAATTCGCTGAAAATAAAATTCTGTATCTTCCCATATTTACCTTGTTCTTCTTTTTTGTACGGGAAGTTTGTGTAAAATCTAAATCGATGATATTTGCCATGTTCTTTTAGTTCAATGATATATATAGAATACGGCTGATCTAAAAACACTTCAGGATCAGTAACGCCTTCCTCATCAAATAACTTTAATGAGTCGACTTTGGCTATAAAACTATCAATACCGCTTTTAGGCAGTATTGTAGTTTTTTTGTATAATGCTACGGACGTGGTATCTTCATCCAATGCGCTCATCTCCACAAGATATCCTTTAGTATTTCCTTTAAATACATCATGATCATAAATAGCATCATTAACTTTTGATACTGAAATTACTCTATCTATTGGGGTACTATTATTTATCCATACCCGAAATTCAAAATTGGCATTGCTAAACTCAACTGGTAATAATCTTTCTGCTGTATATTCTGAATGGCCATGAAGAAAAACAGGTTCGTATTTTAGGGTAAGGTTAGCCGTCTCATGTTTTGGTGCACAGCTGAGCATATTAAAACCCAAATAGAAAAGTATTAATGTTAATGAATTATTGAGAGTGCGTTCTTTCATTGTTTCCGTTTAGGTTGAGATGCAATACATAGGCACTTTCCATAAATTTAATACATATTCGATGAAATTATCTTTTCCCCGCTAATTTTCCGAAATTCGCCACTTTCAATAATCATGCTCCAGATCCAGCAAAACGTCTCGCTTAGAAACTTCAACACTTTTGGTATCGATGCCAAAGCAAAATATTTTGTGGAGATCAGTCATGCTGATGACCTTACCGAGCTGTTCCTCGACCCGCAATGGCAGCAGATGGAGCGACTTGTACTTGGTGGCGGCAGCAATATGCTATTTGTACAGGACTTTGACGGGCTGGTTATCCGAATGAACATCCGGGGTATCGAGCACCGCATCAATCACGACGAGGTGCATGTGGAAGCCGGAGCAGGCGAAGTTTGGAATGACCTGGTGAACTTTTGCGTAACGCATGAATATGCAGGGCTGGAAAATCTGAGCCTGATACCGGGTTCGGTAGGCGCATCGCCTATACAGAATATCGGCGCTTATGGTGTTGAACTTAAAGATGTTATCGAGAGCTGCCAGGCTTTTGAAATAGCCAGTCGTACTATAAAAACATTTGCCAAAGAAGATTGCCGTTTCGGTTATCGCGACAGTATATTTAAAAATGAGCTGAAGGGCAAGTATATCATTACTTCAGTAAAATTCCGCCTGTCGCTTACACCGGATGTAAAGCTGCATTATGGCGCTATAAAAGAAGAGCTGGAAAAAAGAGGTATTACATCGCCCACTATAAAAGATGTTTCACAGGTGGTATCGCATATCCGGGTATCAAAACTACCCGATCCATCGACCATCGGCAACGCCGGCAGTTTCTTTAAAAATCCCGTCATCACTAAAGAAGCGTTTGAAAAAGTGCATGCTCATCACCCGGAAGTAGTGCATTACCCTGCCGGCGACGATGTAAAACTGGCCGCCGGATGGCTGATAGAACAATGCGGCTGGAAGGGAAAAGTGCTTGGCCACACCGGTACATGGAAGAACCAGGCGCTGGTTTTGGTGAACCACGGCGGCGCTACGGGCGAAGAAGTGTACAGTCTTTCGTCGCAAATCATAGACAGTGTGTACACTAAATTTGGCGTTCTGCTGGAGCGGGAAGTGAACATCATCGCCTAAAAAATATTTTTTAAAACTTTTTTCGGGTAACTGTTATTAGCGCCAAATTTTAGTGTAGTAACATACTTTTTGCCTTTCCATAAGCTTTTGTTTTCCAGTAGCTTAATTTATTTTCTTTTCAGGTTTTAAGAGCAAAATTTAATTGACTTTTTTGCGGTAAATACGGTGGCAGCCCCACGTATTTAACCAATGTTTGGCTTTACTGGTATTATGTTTGACTACAATACTGTACAAAAATATTAACAAAATGACAAAGATTGAGTTTAACACCCTTGTATTGCGTCAGGCCAGTTCATTAAGGTCATACGCCCTGCACTTTACACACGATGCAGACGACGCTAACGACCTTGTACAGGATACGATGTTGAAAGCTATCAC
>JABDAU010000078.1:15637-15705 GCA_013289045.1 Bacteroidota bacterium
TACTATAATAAGTTTAAAGAAGGCACAAATTTGAAAGGATGGCTGTATACCATCATGAAAAATACTTT
>JABDAU010000079.1 GCA_013289045.1 Bacteroidota bacterium
AAACCCGGGCAAAGTAAAACCATCCGATTCATACTCACCTACGGCAAAACACAGGAAGATGTGATGGGTGATCTGAACCTGTACAGTAACAGCTTTAAAGCAACATTTGCCGGTGTTGAAACTACGTGGAAAACACGCTGGGCGGCAATGTTCCATCCCGGCAATACCTTATTTTCAGGCAGCTTCCCGGTACTGGCAACCAATGATAAGATTGCCCGCAAGGTTTATTATAACGGCCCGCTCACGGCGCTTTACCTGCTCAATACCAATTTGTCGGCGCACAAAAGGGTATTTTTAACCGGCGGCCCGCGCTGGGGTGCAAGCGTAATGTTTTTTTGGGATACTGCGCTTTGGTCGGACATGTATGCAGAGCTCGATCCGGCAATGATGAAGGAAACCATAAAAGGCTTTATAAAGGTCGACCCGATGAAGCATTTCGGTGTGGATAATTTTACAGGGCACGGTACGGGAAATGGCTATGTGGCCAATTACTGGGCGCTGTTCCAGCTATTGCGTTCGTATATTACGGTTACGAAGGATTTTGCTTTTTTGAATGAGGATCTCGATGGTAAAAAGGTAATAGATTACATGACCGATTACGCCTATCACTGGAAAGCCATTTCCATTTACGGACAGCCTGGCAGTACAGATGATATTTACAAACTGGCCGATTTTGGCAGCGACCCATGGAACTTACTGGAATGCGTGCCGACCTATATCCACATCGTGCCGTCGTTCAACATCGGTTATGTATGGATGATGCGCGAGACCGCGAAATTCGATCAATATCTTGGTAAGGATGCAGCGGCTGCTCAACTGAACACCGATGCTAACGACATGGCGCAGCGCGTACTGAAGCTTTATGCAGGTCATGGTGTGTGGAACAGTCTTTATCCCGACAATAAAAAGGTTGAAGTTCGCCACGTGATGGATTTTATGTACATCGGCAATTATATGAGCCAGGACATCAGCGACAAAACCAAGCGCGAGATGCGCGATTTTGCCGAAGACGAGCTATTTACTGATCACTGGATGCGTGCGCAATCGCTCAAAGATATTGCCGCCAAAGCATCCGACCGTCCCGATCATGGGCCGCTTGGCGCTTACGACGGCTGGCCGTCGGGCAGTATGGATGCGCTGGCACAAATGGGTTTTACCAAACGCGCCTTTAAATTTTACCACGATGTAGAGCCGGTAACGTTGGAAGGCTGCTGGTCGCAGGCGCATGAGCTTTGGGGTGAGAATAAATTAAACAAAAAGGCCCGTGTACGTATCCCCGAGCGCGGCTGGACTGTCCGCGAAGCGATTGCAGGCGTGGAGTTTTCGCAGAATATGCTGAAGAACTTTTTTGGGTTTTACCCGCAGGTTAATGGCAGCGTGATCAGCAATACGGCGCAGCCTATCAATTTTAAAGGCAAGCTATATAATGTAAGCTATGGCGGTAAGCTTTATGATTTGAGCTGTGATAATGGGGTGAATAGCATGGTGGTGGTAAATAAATAGCATATCTAAAAAACTATGTCATTTCGACGAACAAGCGTTGGGCTGAGGGAAGCGTGAGGAGAACTTTCTCTTGAGCGGGTTAAGTGCATAGCCGGTGGGAGCGAAAAAATCTTTTGCGCCAGGCATTGTTCGCTATACATAGCGCAAAAGATTTCTCTTTCGCCCCATCGCAATGGTCGGCGCTTCGCTCTATCGAAATGACATGATCTTTATTATCGCAATTACCTTATTATTTCAACACATCCTTTATCGCCTTGATCTCACCAAGGTGATTTTGCAGTACGGGCAGCGTTTTTATAGCGAAGTTTTTCAGGTCGGGATCCTGGAGCTTTTTGGTTTCTGCGGTAAATTCCTTTACATCTTCCTGGTGATCATCTACCATCGCATTTACATAAGCTTTATCAAAGTCGGCTCCCGATTTTTGGGAAAGCATTTTTATCAGCGCCTGCTCTTTTTCTGCAGGTAACGATGGTAGCTTGATGTTTTTATCTTTGATCAGCACCATCAGTTTATTGTTGGCTTTGCTGTGGTCTTTCACCATCATCGCGCCAAAATTCTTCACTTCTTTACTTTTTCCCTGCTTCACGGCAAGGCGGCCCAGCGCCACCTCTGTCATGCCGCCATTCATGGCTGCAATGGCGAATTGCGAATCGTCGTTATCCACCACCATGTGCAACTTTGCTGCTGTATCGGGCGTCGTATCGCCGTCGGTATCGTCGGCAAGCTTGTTATTATAGTTCTGTCCCTGGCGATCAGTACAGGCCTGTAGCGCGCCAATTATAAGCAAAAGTGCAATTACCCCTCGTAATCCTTTCATTTTTAGAATATTGGTATTTAGTTAAACGACTTTGCGTTTAATAGGTTTTATAATTGAACGCGAAATTATTGCGTTCAATATAGTTTTATTATTTTTGACCGCATAAAATAATCAATATGGAATTTCCGGCTGAATTAAAATACACTAAAGACCACGAGTGGATCAAGATCGATGGCAACAAAGCTACCATCGGCATTACAGAATTTGCACAGCGCGAATTGGGCGATATTGTGTATATCGACATCCCTTCGGTTGGGAAAGAAGTGACCAAGGAAGATGTGTTTGGCACGGTAGAAGCCGTAAAAACAGTATCTGACCTGTTTATGCCGCTTACCGGCAGTGTTGACGAAGTGAACAGCCTGTTGGATAAACAACCCGAGCTGGTAAACAGCGACCCTTACGGCGATGGATGGATGGTTAAAGTTACGCTTGCAGATACCAGCGATACCGTAGGCCTGCTTACAGCTGACGAATATGCTGCATTAACAGGCGTTTAATCATATTATGAACCGCCGTTTAAAATACCAGGGGCCCACTATTTTGTGGGCCTTGTTTGTTTTTATACTTTGCACCATGAAAATGGGAAAGGCTGAACAATCGCCTTTGTTTTTTCCCGGGTTCGACAAGCTGGTGCATTGTGGCTTTTATGTGGTTTTTACTGTTTTTTACAGTTATGGCATTATAAGGCAACATAACTATACCGCTTTTCCGTTTAAATTCATATTGCTGATATTTGCATTAGCTGTGGCATATGGCGGCGCAATAGAGCTGCTGCAGGCCTACGTTTTCACCTGGCGCGACGGCGGCTGGGACGACCTGTTTGCCGACGCAGTAGGTGCAGGCATGGGCTTATTTGGGGTATTGGTAACTTCTATGGGTTTTAATTATGGCAAAAAATAAATTGTTGTTTTTAGTGCTGGTGGTAGCTGCGGTGGGTGTTAGCCTTTGCCTGTCGTCGTGCGGAATATTTGGCGGCGGATGTGGATGCCCTACTTTTGGGAAGTGATTTGATGTGCGGGTTTGCAGATGTGCGGGTTTGCAGATGACTTCTGAGTTCTCGTTTCACACATAGCATCGTGCGCAGGGTCCTCTGCGAGAGACCCTGCGGGGACGGAAATATTCGGTAACTATATATAATTTTACACCAGTTAGCCACCAATAAAAGCCCTGTGAAAGCATGGCTTTATTTTTATACGCCGTTAGGTTTTACTCCCCAAGCGATTTTAAATAACTTTTACCATATTTTAACAGCGTTTCGCCGGAAGTTTCAGGGTATATGTCAGACCAATTCGGGATATTTATTTGATTTTGCATTATAATTTTCCCGTCATGCCTTATCATAAACGACATAAGTGCCAGTTGATTATTTGCAACATCTAATGCCATTTTTTCGTCAGTCTGTTGTCCCTGTCCATCTTGAGGCGATGGAGACTGTAGCACCCTTATCCATAGTATCAAAACACTCTGATGACCATCAAGATAAGATAGTTTCTGTGTTCGTTCTGTATCAACATAAGTTTTTGATGTATCGTTTTTAAATAATAATTTCCATCGATTATCTTGAGCCTTTGCAAAAAAAGAATAAGATACTATCACGATCAAAAATGACAACTTCTTCATAGTAATAATTTAGGTTAATAAAAAAAGCTACTTGTTAGGTGGCTTAAATATATGAACAAGTTATATTTTTACTCTTTATCTTTTGGATTAAAGTTTAGATCTGTTTTAACGTTAACGTTTCCGCAGGGTCTCTCGCAGAGGACCCTGCGGTGACGGATATTTAATACTTTACAAATGACCGGATTCCCAATTTGACCAATGATTATTAGCCACTTCTTTTGGTTTCCACAATCCGGGATCCCTGGCTACTAACACTTTTGCAACTAACTGGTACGTTTCCTGGTTGCTTGGAAAATCATCAGCATTGTAGCTGCTTTCAAAATGAAATTTATCTATTGTCAAAATTTCAGGTAAATCGGCTGGCAGATATGGCATGATATCATTACCGGTAGCATTTACAATTAGCGGTTCGGTTTCGCTGATGTACCTCACTAAACCCTCAAAACTCACTAAATGCCTGGGATTATCATAATCTCTTGGAAAAATGCCTAAAGAAGTATATTTATTTTCGTCATGTTCAATCGGCACTTTGCGATCTCTCACAATAACATGGTCAGCATTAGGATCGATTAGTTCAAACTGTTCCATATCCAATCCACTTTTATTTCGTATCCGCTCATATTCTTCACCTGTAATTAATGATATGAGGCTTGAATTGGTGATATAATTTTGGCCTGGAAATTTGTCTACTGGATAATCAATGCAGTTTCCTACATAATCTAACTCTATTTCGGCATCGCCGGCACGGTTTGCATAGCCATTTTTTTCAAATACAATAGCCCAGCGATTTGTATCGGCATAGAGATGAATGCGGTTACCTGCTGTAGCAAAATAACCATGCTCAAGATCGAGAAAGGAATTATATTTGATATCGCCCTTCTCCCCGGCAGGATAATATTCGCTCGGAATGCCCTGAAAGGCAATGTCCAATTGCTCAAGTATTTCCTCTTCTGTAAAATTTGATCTAAGCAAAGTGTTAGTGCTCATGTTTGAAATAATATCGCAATATAAATAACTGATCATGAAGTTTTATACCCCGGATATCGAATGCTGACTAATAAGGCACTTTGCTTCTATCCTCTCCTTTTTCCACATGACATTGTTCGCAGGCTCCTCTGTGCGTTTAAGTTAACCCATAAATTGCATGGCTGGTATAGTTGACTATTTCACCAGGTGTTCCTACGGATCACAATTGTAAATATTAATCGTTTTCTACCCACCAAACGTCCCTACGGGACGTGGCTTGCAGGTTATACGTCCCGTAGGGACGTTTGGTGGGTAGAAATGCATATGAAATGAGTCCTACGTTCCGTAGGAACGTTTCGTGGGTTATAAATTAACAACCAGCGGCCTGGATTTTATCATTAACGTGAACCGTTAGAGGAACTACGGAATTTTGAAGTTTCCGCAGGGTCTCTCGCAGAGGACCCTGCGGTGACGGATAGCCGCATTTACCCCTTCAATTTCAATAGTTTATCGGCATTACCATGCGCCAGCCTTGAAGTTTTGAAGTTTCCGCAGGGTCTCTCGCAGAGGACCTGCGGTGACGGATAGCCGCATTTACCCCTTCAATTTCAACAGCTTATCGGCATTCCTATGCGCCAGCTTTGCCATTTGTTCCTCCGGCAGTTCTGTTGCGTTCAGGAATGCTATGCCCATTTCATTAGTGCTGAACGGGTAATCGATGGAGAACATGATGTTATCGATGCCGAAAGTATCCAAAGCGATTTTTAACGGCGGCTGGGTGAAAAACCCGCTGGTAGTGATATGCACCTGCTGGTGGAAAGTTTCGGTAAGCGTACGCTGGTTAGCGCCGCCGTTTCCCGGCTTAAATGCACGTTCAGACCGTGCCATCATCATCGGCAGCATTTCGCCCATATGGCCGATGATCAGGTTGAGTTTAGGATATTGATCAAAGATCCCGGCATACAGCAATCGCAATACATGCAGCGCGGTTTCTGAGTGCCAGCCCCAGCCATAGCAGGCCAAAGCCTCGGCTATGCCCGTGTGATTTGGCAGTCCGCTATAATAAATATCGGCCACTCCTTTTGGTGGTAACCCGGGGTGAAGATAGATCGGTACATCCAGTCGTTCGGCGCGTTCAAATATCGGCGCGAATTTCGGATGATCCAGGAATTGGTCATCCGTTACCCCGCGGATCATGGCGCCGCGAAAATTGTATGCTTTTACAGCGCGCTCCAACTCATCAGCCGCAGCTTCGGGGGCAGTTAGCGGAAGTAGCGCAAACGCCGCAAAGCGGTCTTCATAGCCTTCAATCCTTTCGGCGATCAGGTCATTATACTGCATCGCAAAAGCCGGGGCTTCCTGCAAACTTACCCTGTTGGCGCCCGAACTATCTACGGAAAGCACCTGCATGGTAATGCCGTTAGCATCCATCGACTTTAAACGTTCGCCGGTAATATCAGCCAGTTTAGGCGCTAAACGCTGCATTACTTCCGATTGACCAAAGCCGCCAAGGGCTTCTTTTGGTATTTTAGCCATCATTTCCGGGAAGGAAATGTGCTCTTCAAGTGTGACTATCCGCATGTTAAATTTAGGGATTATTGTTCTATCAAAATGCTTGACTATTCCGCATGGCCTCTCTCGGATTTAAGTTAACCTATTAATTGTATGGCTGGCATAGTTGACTATTTCACGAGGTGTTCCTATGGAACACAATTGCAAATATTATCGTTTTCTACCCACCAGACGTCCCTACGGGACGTATTAATCTGCAAGCCACGTGCAGTAGGGATGTCAGGTGATGAAAAATCTTTTTTCACATCTGCACATTTTTTCCATGCATCTGCAAATTTGCACCCCTTCTCATCTGCATATCTACTTATCTGCACATTTGCACATCCACTCCCTCATCTGCACATCTAATTACCAGGCCACTTCGCCACCATCATTAAAGAATTTCGCGGTGATATTCCGGTCTGTTTCCATTGCCAGTTTTACGATAGGCTTTGCACCTTCCTCCGGCGTTTTTGCGCCCTGGAACTGGTTCAGGTCGGTAGCCGTATAGCCGGGTGTAACACTGTTTACGGTTATGCCGCTGGCATAAAGCTCGTTGGCCAGCATTACGGTAAAACCGTTCAAAGCTGTTTTGGATGAGCCATAAGCATTGTACTTATCACGGTTTGTATTTCTTCCCGCATCCAGTCGCAGGGAAATGGAGCCCACTTCACTGGAAACATTGATAATATGTGCATTCGGCGATTTGCGCAGCAGCGGCAGAAGCTCCTGCGTGGTTTGTATGGCGCCGAAAAAGTTGGTGTCGAATATTTTGCGCAGGTTTTCGATGTCGCCGCCTGCGAAATCCTGTGGCTGTTCGCCGGCTATGCCTGCGTTGTTGATCAGGATATCCAAAGCATCGATCTTGCCTTCCAGTTCCCGTTTTGCCTGGCGCACGGAAGCAATATCGGATACATCGATCTCTAAAGCTTCCACGTTGGTGATGCCCTGTTCATTCAATTTTTTAACGGCTTCAAGGCCGTTTTCTTTATCCCTGCTGCCCAAATAAACAAAATTGTTTTGCTGCGCCAGCTGTTTGGCGGTTTCAAAACCTATGCCTTTGTTGGCGCCTGTTATTAATATGGTTTTCATAAGATGATGACTAGCTTTTAATGATGTATTGATTTACAATGCAAAGTAACGTGCGCTATAACTGTACCACAATACACTATTGGCGGGAGTTATAGGACAATTTAGGGTTTGTGGGAGATTGCATAATAAAAATGATGAATTTATTGCTGACACCACTTTGCCAGCCTTGCCTGCGGGCCGGCAGGTGTAGCTATCGCTACAAATAGCTACACTTTTACACAGAAATACGCTACGCTCTTGCTACACTTTGCTACACCTTATTAAAATTTAAATTACTGATAATAAGGAACTTGCATTAATAATAAATGCTGTTTGACTGATATATAAATTGGTTAACAAATACCCAGAAATGCAAGAAAAAGTGTAATAAATATGGTAATCCTGATGCCGTTTTTACGCTTAACCGGCTTCATTGGCCTATCGCTTTTTCGCATATCAAAAACTTTACATTATTTAGATTGTCCTTATTTGGATTTAATTTAAATAAGCGTACATTTGTTTGAGTTTATACAGAAAACATGAGGCTTTCACAACTTGAAGTAGGCGAAAAAGGTATAGTAAAGGAGTTTACTGACCTTGAAATGTCGGTAAAACTAATGGAAATGGGTTGCCTTCCCGGCGAAGAGATCAGGGTTGAGCGCGTAGCGCCGCTTGGCGATCCGATCGCTATTAATGTTTCAGGATACCAGCTCAGCCTTCGCAAGCGCGAAGCGCACACCATTGTTTTGCAGTAGTTTTGTTTGTAATTGAAAGCTGATATAAGAGTTGCGCTTGTTGGAAACCCCAATACCGGTAAATCCACCCTCTTTAATGTCCTCACCGGCTTAAACCAAAAAATAGGCAATTTTCCCGGAGTTACAGTTGAAAAAAAGGTTGGCTATTGCCAGCTGCCTGATGGCCGCAAAGCCGAAGTGATAGACCTGCCCGGTACTTACAGCATCTATCCCAAAAGCCAGGATGAATCCATCGTATTTTCTGTTTTAGCAGACAGCAGCAACCCGCACCGGCCCGACCTGGTGGTGGTGATCCTCGATGCGTCCAACCTTAAAAGGAACCTGCTGCTTTACTCGCAGGTAGCCGACCTGAAGATCCCTGTCATCGTAGCGCTGAACATGATGGACATGGCAAAAAAGGCCGACATCAGTATCAATGTCGATCTGCTTGCCGAAAGATTGGGCGTTCCTGTCGTGCCGATTTCCGCAAGGAAAGTTAATGGCATCGAACAATTGAAAGAAGCCATCTCCTACGCCAACAAATTTGCGTTGCAGGAAGATAGTATCGATGTAAACACCATCGCCCCGCAATTGGTGGAAGCCATTGGCGATGAAATGCATATCGATAATCCCTATCTCGCCCTGCAGCTGGCCCATCAGCATGAAACTTTAAAATTCCTTACACCCGAGCAAAGCGACCGTATTGAAGAGTTGGAACATCAGTACTCCTTCAATTCGCAAAAAGCGCAGGGGATGGAAACGATTGCCCGCTATGCTTTTATAAACGACCTGTTATACGATACCGTAACTAAACCGGTAACTGCCCACGAAGAAAACTTGAGTAACAGGATAGATAAAGTGCTTACACACAAGATCTTTGGTTTCGTGATCTTCCTTGGGATCCTGTTATTTATGTTCCAGGCGATCTTTAGCTGGTCGGCTTACCCAATGAGCCTGATTGCCGATGGCTTTGTATGGGTACAGGATAACCTGCACCATATATTGCCAGCCGGACCGCTTGCCAATTTACTTATCGATGGTGTTATTGCCGGCCTGAGCGGTGTGATGGTTTTCATTCCGCAGATTGCCATACTGTTTGCCTTTATTTCCATATTGGAAGATACCGGCTATATGTCGCGCGTTACGTTTATGATGGATAAGCTGATGCGCAAAGTTGGCCTGAACGGTAAATCAGTAGTGCCGCTCATCGGCGGCTTTGCTTGCGCTGTACCATCTATCATGAGCACCCGTACCATCGAAAACTGGAAGGACAGGATGATCACCATTATGGTTACGCCATTGGTAACCTGCTCTGCACGATTGCCGGTTTATACGCTGCTTATTGCGCTGGTTGTGCCGAATAAAAACATTTGGTGGGTATTCAATATGCAGGGACTTGCGCTTACCGGTATGTATGTGTTCAGCCTTGTCTCCGCTGTGCTGGTTGCATGGGTATTTAAATACATCTTAAAAGGTAAAGAACGCGGCTATTTCATTATGGAATTGCCCGTTTACCGTATGCCGCGCTGGAAGAATGTGGTGCTGAGTATGTACGACCGTTCAAAGGCATTCGTGCTGCAGGCCGGTAAAGTGATCATTGCCGTGTCGGTGATTTTATGGGTACTGGCATCCTACGGCCCAGGCAAAAAGTTTGACCAGATCGACAAGCAATACGCCCAAACGCAATATACCCAGCACATGAGCGCCGACAGTCTGAGTCGCACCATCGCCTCGGCAAAACTGGAAAACTCATATGCCGGCGTAATGGGCCATGTGATAGAACCTGTCATCAAGCCGCTTGGTTTTGATTGGAAGATCGGCATCGCACTCATTACCTCGTTTGCTGCACGGGAAGTTTTTGTAGGCACCATGGCCACCATGTACAGCGTAAACGGCAGCGCCGAAAAGATGCAATCCGTTTATGAAAAAATGCACCAGGCCAAAAACCCGCAAACGGGTCAACCAGTGTTTACGCTTGCAGTGGCATTTTCATTGATGATGTTCTATGCCTTCGCTATGCAGTGCGCCAGCACCATGGCCGTGGTATATCGCGAAACTAAAAACTGGCGCTGGCCGGCTGTGCAATTTGCCTATATGACTGTGCTGGCTTATGCGGCGAGTTTTGTGACTTATCATTTGTTGAGGTAGTTTTTGAGGTAAAAGGTTAAAGGCGAAAGGTAAAAGGTAAAAGGTAAAAGGTAAAAAATACCAGCCATGACCCGTGCGATTATTGAACTTTTACATAGCAATCAAACCCCTTCCTGCCACAACACAGCCCAGCGCACCCCTCCCCGAGGAGGAAATTGAAAACCTACCCGTTGTTTGTGTCCCCACAAACAACAATCATGTCTGTGGGGACACAGACATGGGAAGAAACCTTTTACCTCTAACCTTTTACCTCTAACCTTCTTCTTCCTTTCACCTAAAACCCCTATCTTAGCTACAGAGGTAGAAATTGGATAAAGTAAAAGTTTTAGAGCAATACCTGCCGCCGGATGCCGCTCCCCTGGTAGGCCGGTGGATAGATTATTTTAAATGCGAGTTTAAGATCTCGCGCAACCGCAACAGCAAATTCGGCGATTACCGCCCGCCGTTCAACGGCAAGGGGCATCGCATCTCCGTTAATTATGATCTGAATCCGTATGCATTCCTGGTAACAACTGTGCACGAGTTTGCGCACCTCCATACCTGGAACGAGCATAAATTCAAAGCCAAACCGCATGGTACCGAATGGAAGAACAACTTCAAAAAAATGATGCAGCCGTTTTTTGAAAAGGATATTTTCCCGGCGGACATCAAACACAGCATTACCAACTATTTGAATAATCCTGCGGCTTCCAGTTGCTCTGACCTGTCGCTATACCGCGCCCTCCGCAAATATGATGCGCCTAAGGAATCGGTAGTTACCGTAGATAAAATACCGCTAAAGGCATTATTCAAATTAAAGGATGGTCGTGTTTTCCGTAAGGATGAAAAATTGCGCAAGCGTTTTAAGTGTACGGAGATGCAAAGTCAGCGGGTGTATTTGTTTAGCCCGGTTGCGGAAGTGGAATTAATAGCGGATAATCACTAAAAAACATTGTCATCCTGAGCGATAGCGAAGGAACTATTCGTCATGCATAGCGAACTATGCATAGTTTGTAGGTTCTTCACTTCGTTCAGAATGACAAAATTTTTATGAGAAACAGACTCACGAAGTTTTTAAAACTTCGTGAGTCTCTATGCTGTCGGAACAAATCAATCCGTCTCGTGCACATGCAGCGGCTCGTGCTCATCAACCCTTTTCAGGTTTACATGAACAGGCTTTACCACTAACGGTATCTTTTCAACACGCGTTTCGCTGGTATCTAGACCGAAAGCTTTAGCTTCGGTCATGGCCAGGCGCTTGATAGCAAAATAACTGTTCAGTATAAATGCTTCCGACGCGCTGAATATATTGTTGTATGACAGGAATTTCTCGATGATCACAAAGCTGAAATCCGATATCACCTTAAATTGTTTCAGCGATTCGTACTGGCTGATGATATCGATCTCCTTGCGTTCCACCATATCCTCTACCACACGCCTGAAAAACACATTTACCTTTGGCTGGATACGGAAACCCAAACGCAGGTCAACCCTGATCACTTTACCTTTTTCTATTTGCTCCACGCTGTAATCCATGGTATAAGGTTCGTCCGTCACGTCTATGTGAATGAACCAATACGTATCCGCACGTTTCGGACTGCGGCTGCGAATGGAGTACATGATCTTCTCCTCTATCTGTTTGCTGTTATTCGCCTTGGTGAGATAGATCAACTGACTTGCATATTTCGGAACGCTGATATCGGCGCTTAAGGCAGTGAGCATCGGCACCTGGTCTTTCAGGTCGATAAAATGCAGGAATCTGTTGTTGATCTTACGGGCTTTGAACCAAACATACATGGTAAATATCAGCCCTATTTCAAACACCACAAAGAACAGCCTGCTTAGCAATTTTACCGCATTGGTGATAAAGAAACTAAACTCGACCGTTAAGAATACGCACAGGATAACAGTGACCAGCCAAACCGGCCAATGTTTAACATAACGCATAAAGTACGACATCAGGATGGTCGTCATAAGCATTGCGATGGTTATGGAAAAACCATAGGCGCTGGTCATGTGTGCTGATGTTTTGAAGTATAGCGTAACAGCAATACATCCGAAACACAGCAGCCAGTTGATGCTTGGGATATAGATCTGCCCGCGAACATTTGACGGGAATTTTATAGTGATACGCGGCCAGAAATTCATGCTTACCGCTTCGCTGATAAGCGTGAATGAGCCGCTGATCAAGGCCTGGCTGGCGATAATGGTAGCCAATGTAGCCAGTGCCACGCAAGGGATCATGAGCAGGTGCGGGTCGGGCACTATTTGGTAAAATGGATTGATATCTTTATAACTGGTGTTTGCAGGTTGTGTTAATACCCAGGCACCCTGGCCGAGATAATTTAGCAATAAGGTCGCTTTAACAAAGATCCAGCTTACCTGTATATTCTTACGGCCGCAATGGCCCAGGTCAGAGTAAAGCGCTTCGGCGCCTGTGGTACATAAAAACACCGCACCCAGCAGCCAGAAGCCACCCGGATGGGTAACCAGCAGCTTTATTCCATAGTAGGGGTTAAATGCCCTGATGATAGATAAATGATGTACAAGCTGCAAAGTTCCCAACAAGCCTATCATCAGGAACCACATAAACATTACCGGGCCAAAGGCCGAGCCTACCACCTTGGTGCCAAACTGCTGGAAAAAGAAAAGCAGCAGGATGATGCCGATAACAATACCTATAATCAGCATACTGCCGGGCACAAACCTGGAGGCTAGCGCAGGTACGTTGCTCAACCCTTCGATGGCCGACGTAACTGATATTGGCGGTGTGATGATACCATCGGCAAGTAATGTTCCTGCGCCGATAATGGCGGGTATGGCGAGCCATTTGCCGTACCTGCGCACTAAGGCATACAGCGAAAATATGCCGCCTTCACCTTTGTTATCAGCCTGCAGCGTAATAAAAATGTATTTAAAAGTAGTTTGGAGTGTCAGCGTCCAGAATATGCAGGAGATACTGCCTAATACGAAAAACTCGTCGATCTTTCCGCCTTTAGCGCCTTCGGTTAGCAAGGTTTGAAACACGTACAGGGGTGATGTACCGATGTCGCCAAAAATAATTCCAAGCGTAATCAATAAGCCTGCGGCAGTTAGTTTTTTTAAATGGGGGTTCATTTTACTTTTTGTTTGTTTGTTTGTTTTTGATTTTACTTTTTGTTTTCTCTTTCTTCTTTATTAGGATTTAAAATTGGTATTAGCTTTTAGATCCCCTCTATAGAGGGGGTGTGATGGGATGAGCGTAAAGGCGGGGGTGTGTTATTCGCCATGCAAATTTTGTTAACACACCCCTCCCACCGCTCTTGTCTTCCGCGCCCCCTCTCGAGAGGGGATCCGCACAAGTCTAGTATCATACATTATTCACATTCAGGTCAAAATGAAATCGGCTGCCTTCTCCGCGTTCGCTCTCCACGCCAATAGTGCCGCCTTGTGCCTCTATAAAGTCTTTGGCGATAGCAAGTCCGAGGCCCGTGCCTGTTTTATCGGCTTCAGCGCCGGGTACCCGGAAATATCGTTCGAAAATGCGCGACAGGTATTTTTCGTCAATACCCTGCCCGCTATCCTGCACCGCAAATTCGATGATGTTTTGCCCTTTCTTTCTTACATCAAGCCTGATAATGGCTTTGGTGGGGCTGTATTTTACTGCATTGGAAAGCAGGTTGATCAATACCCAGGTTGATTTATCCAGGTCAGCCATTACATTCGGGAGCGAATCAGGGCAATTCACATCAATGGTTATCTCCTTCTGATCGGCCAGCGATTTTACTGCCTGCACCGCATAGCTTACAATATTTTTAGGGTGCGTACTGCCAAAATTAAGATTGATCTTACCTGTTTCTACCTGTGCTGCGTCGAGTAGTTCGGCAGTGATCTGAAGCAGGCGCTGCGTGTCTGATTGCATGTTTTGCAATAATTGTTTTTGCTCGTTGTTGATGGCGCCTATGCGGGCATCTTCCAGCAATTTCAGGCTCATTTTTATAGAAGCCAGCGGTGTTTTCAGCTCGTGCGATATGGTGGCAATGAAAGTGGTTTTGGCATCATTTAATTGCTGCAGATCGGTAATATTTTTCAGGATGATCACTTTGCCTATCACATTGTCGTCATTCTTCACTTCCAGCACTTCTTTTTCAAAATAACTTTCGCGGCCATCGGCAAAAATTTTCATACGGGGCTGATCAATGAAGAGCATATTGCGCAGCAGGTCATTTTCCAATGCGATGGTCGGGGCAAATTCTCCTGTCAGCTTTTCTTCCGGCAAACCGATCAGTGTACAGGCAACCTTATTGGCGAAAATAATGAACTGTTTGTCATCGATGCCTATAATGCCATCGTGCATGGAGTTGATGATGGTCTCTATCCGGCGCTTTTCAAACATCAGGCTTGCCAGGTTGCTGCTCTCATATTCATTCAGCTTACCGGCCATCTGGTTAAAGGCTAAAGCGAGGTCACCAAACTCATCCTTTTCAGGGAAAACAAGGCGCTTACCATAGTTTTTATTAGCGATCGCCTTAATGCCCAGCGTCAGTTCGCGTATAGGGTTAGCGATGTAGCCAGGGAAATTCACCACAAAACTAAATGCGATCAAAAAACACAGTGATCCGATGAGTGATGCAATAATAATACCTCCATCGGCGGTTTTATTGGCGGTGGCATTTTTACGTTCTATGGCCGCCATATTAACCTGCATAATGCCATACATTACCTGTTTCATATGCAGGCGAAGCGGTATTAACTGCTGCGGATCTTGATACGCCAGCTTCAATTTTGCAAAATCAGCCGACAGCAAATTAGAGAGGTGCGATTCACCGGCTTCCGTAATGTTGTTTTGTTCGAGGTTTACATTCTTCTCAATTGTTTTCAATTCGGCGGTCGTTAACGGCACATTTCCTTCCTTGTCGAGCAGCTGGCCTATGTTCTTCACATATTGCAGCGAACGATAATTATCCTTTAGGATAGCTTTTGAATCGGCAGACACGCGGGCCAAATAGTAATCGGCCATGCCTGCGGTGATGAGGGCCATCAGGAACAGGAACCCGATACCCAAACGAAGTTTATTTTTTATAGTCATGATAGTATTACCAGGTCAATATTTGTTTTTGACATTTTGTTAAGCAGTTGTGTAAACACTGCGGTTTTCATTACCAGTTG
>JABDAU010000080.1 GCA_013289045.1 Bacteroidota bacterium
ATACGTTCTGTATAGGATAATTGTAGTTCATCTGTCGCATTCAGTTTCCGGCTGAGAAAAACGTCCGGAAATAGCTTGCCCAGCCTGCGGTCCACAAAGTATTGCGCATTAAGTGAATCATCAGTCGTGTTGTGCGAATATTCGTACCTGGCGCCGGCAGACAGGCTGGTCAGGCTGTCGGGTTTCCAGTTCAACACTGTATAACCTGCCCCGATCAGCTCCCGGGTTGCCAGGTCATTCGAGGTGCCTGCCCCGATAGGTACCCACTGGCCATTTACCAGGTTTTCAATACCGGCTATGCTCCGGTTCAGGGTATAAGTGCCTTTTACACCTGTTTCCAATTGCAGGTATTTATTAAAAGAATTGCTGTAATCCGATTGAGCGACATATACATTGATGTTGGAATTTGCCACATTGCGTTGCCGGGGTGAGAATAAGCTATCGCTGAAATTGCTTTGTACCTGTGTTGGGCTGTTACTATGCTGGCCAAAGTAATCCATGCCGGCATTTAATTTTTGCTTCGCGCTGATGGTTTGTTCGAGATAAAGGCTGGGATGCAGATAATAAGTATGGCTGCTGCCGGCCAGCTGCGAATCAAACACCAGGTTGGAATCGGCCAGCGCGTAATTGCCAAAATTATGACTGTTATTTTGATTGGAGCTGATGCTGTAATAAACGTTGCCGCCGATGGTTGTTTTCGCGCTTGCACGATAATCCAGCCCGCCGCCAAGCCCCTGGTAGCTTGATATGGTATTACCCTGGCCGTTATAATGAAAAGTGGTCTGTCCGCCGATGATCGGAACATTTTCAGTGCCCTGCGCCAATAACAAAAAATAGTAATGGTCATGATTATAGCTGTAGGAAGCGTGCAGGCTGATCTTATCGCTATTACGGGTTACATCAATATCGGCAGACGCTTTATCGCCTTTGCCATAACCGGCCGAAGCAATTACTGAGCCGCTGGTACCGGGTTGCTTGTTCTTTTTAGTGACGATATTGATCAGTCCGGCATTGCCATCGGCATCATATTTGGCGGGCGGTGTAGCGAGCAGCTCTATCTTGTCAATATCATCTGCGGTCATGCCGTTCAGCAGGGCGGCCACCTGGTCGGCAGAGAGGCGGAGCAATTTGCCGTCAAGCATCACCATTATACCGCTTTTACCGTTCAGGCTGATGGCGCTGGATTGCTGATCGACAATAACGCCGGGCATACGCGAAAGCACCTGTAAAACGGAACTGCCTTTGGTCATGATGCCGTTCTGCACGTTTACTACCAATCCGCCGGCTTCCTGCTGCACCAATGGCTTGCCGGAACGAATCACTACTTCGCCTAATTGTTTACCGGAGGTTTTGAGCAAGATCGTCCCGGCATTGTATAACGGATGCGATTGATCCAACGTTAAGGGTGACGAGAAATAGTTAGTATACCCTATGCTGCTTACTTTGATAACGTAAGCGCCGGCCGGTGCAGCGCTGAGTATGAAATGACCTTTCTCATTCGATAACGCGGAACGCACGATTGTGCTGTCTGTACTTTTGAGCAGTGCCACGGTGGCAAAGGGTACCGGGCTGCCGTTGGTATCTGTAAGCTTTCCACTTACCTGGGCGCGAACTACGGTGGCAAATACCAGGGTGCAGAAGATGAGTAATAAAGTTTTCATACCCAAAAGAAACTTGAGCAAGCAGTATGCGGAAATATGATTGATGACCTGCGAAAGCTAATTGATGACCTGTAGCAAATCACACGATGTGACGGTTTTAGATCATAATGACAGACAGATTTACCCTTTATCCTTAGCCTGTTGCATTTCGTCAATTAAATGCCTCCGCTCATATATGTTGTGCGGATGTTTATTGGATTAATCCTAATTTTATTGGCTATGGCAGCTTTTACATCGCGGCAAAACTGGTTTATCAAATACAAGCTTTACCACATCCCTTTCTGGGTGTTGTATAGTTACTTGCTTTGGTCGCTGGAGATCGGCAGTCTCTACGAGGCTGCACAGGATTATTTCTTTTCTGTTTATGCGATCAAGTGTTTCTTCTATGTGCTTTTTCCGGCGCTTGCCGTCTATTTCAACCTGTATTTTCTCATTCCCCGTTACCTCGAAAAAAAGCGCTACGGATGGTATTTCCTTTTCCTCGCATTGACCATCATCGCGTCATCGCTGCTTATTGTGCCGGGGTATTACCTGTGCGCCTGGGTGGCCGGCAGTAACGCGAAAAAAATGTTCGGCCTCACTAACTGGATCAGCTTTTACCAGGCGGCCAGGCAGGAGCCTTTGAAAAATACCATAGCCGCCATTACGCTGGGGATGAGCATTAAGCTCACCAAAAACTGGATAGAAACCCGCAGGCGCCAGCAGGAATTGGAAAAGGAAAAGTTGGAAACTGAGTTGAAGTTTCTGAAATACCAGTTCAACCCGCATTTTTTATTCAACAGCATCAACTCCATATTTTTCCTCATCCATAAAAACCAGGACATGGCATCGTCATCGCTTGCGAAGTTTTCCGAACTGCTGCGCCACCAGTTGTATGAATGCAACGACGAGCTGATACCGATCACTAAAGAAATTGCTTACCTGCAAAACTTTATCGAACTGGAAAAGCTCCGCCAAAGTCCTGATCTGAAGATTGATTTTGAAGTTAGTGGGGTCGATCACTACAGCGATTTAGGTATCGCACCTTTTATTTTGATGACCTTTGTTGAAAATGCATTTAAGCATGTTTCGCATGATAAAGACAGGGAAAACAGCATCGATATCAGGCTTAAGATCGCTCAAAAAAAGTTGTTTGCAGACATTGTAAATACAACCTCTGCAGATGATGGCAGGCAGGTGATAAGCTATGGCGGTATCGGCCTGAAAAATGTGCAGCGGCGGCTCGACCTGGTTTATCCGGGTAATTATGTGCTGGATATTCTGCGGCAGCCCGAACGATTTGCCGTTAAACTGCAATTGCAGCTTACCGTAATGGAATTAAATGAAGCAGCCTTATGAAACTGAATTGTGTGATTATTGACGACGAGCCGCTGGCGCGTGAAGGATTGGCCAATTATGTGCGCGAAGTAGATTTTCTGAAGCTAAGCGGCACCGGCGAAAATCCGCTGGAGTTGCTGCCGATGCTGGATGGCGGTGCGGTAGACCTGGTTTTACTGGATATACAAATGCCCAAAATGAGCGGTATCGATTTCCTGAAGATCTTGCAGAAACCGCCTATGGTGATCATCACCACAGCATACCCTTCGTTTGCGCTGGAAGGCTTCCAGTTGAATGTGCTCGACTACCTGCTGAAGCCTATCACTTTCGAGCGTTTTTTTAAAGCAGCAACCAAAGCAAGAGATTATCATAAATTATTGAATAAGCCCTTTGCAAGCGAAGAGCAAAATGATTACTGCTTTATTAAATGCGGCAATAAGTACGAAAAGATATTGTTTGCCGATATTTTATACGTGGAAGGGATGCAGAACTACGCCAACATCTTCACGGTGAAAGGTAAATATGTAACCATGCTTTCCTTAAAAAGTCTCGAAGAAAATCTTGGTACAACATTTATACGGGTACATAAATCATACATAGCAGCCATCGGGAAAATTAACAGCGTGGAAGGGAATGAACTGTTTATTCATGATGTAAAAATACCCATAAGCCGCAATTACCGGGATGAGGTGCTTAGCCGGGTGGTTACCAATAAACTTTGGGATAAGAAATAAATTAAGTCGACGCGTTTTAACCACAGAGATCATAGGGATTTACACAGAGATCACGGAGTAAAAAAGATTCTCTGTGTCCTCTGTGTTTTTCATCTCTGTGTCCTCTGTGGTTAACTCATCAATTGTTAATATTTTACTTTAAAAAATTGCTTGCATTTTAAAAGTAATCATCCTATATTTGCAGTCCGAAAAATAAAATAGAAGAAAGCTAACGATGGCAAATCATAAATCATCAATAAAAAGGATCAGGGCTAACGCTGCGAAGCGTTTACGTAACAGGTACCAGGCAAAAACCACCAGGAATGCCATTAAAAAATTAAGAGGTTCAACCACTAAAGCTGAAGCAAGTGAGCTGCTGGGCAAAGTGATCTCTATGCTTGACCGTCTGGCCAAAAAGAACGTGATCCACAAAAACAAAGCTTCGAACAATAAATCAAAGCTTACCAAATTTGTGAACGGCTTAAAGTAAGCTAAAAAATATTTCTATATAACTGAATGTAGCGATGTACGAAAGTGCATCGCTATTTTTTTGATCAGAATTTACTGAATTTAAGAATTTTCAGAATGTCTAACGCTACGATTTTTTCATTCCAATCCTGTTAATTCTTAAATTCAGTGAATCCTGATCTTCTTTGCTCAATAATTATTTTCCACAACTATTGAGAATATAGATTAAATTAATTTAACTTTACGGTAAACCAATTGTTGCCTTAACGATAAAAACAATTTCTGCCATGGGAAGGATCACTGCAATTGCTATCTGGCCGATAGTATATATCCTTGATTTTTTTATTTATTTAACCGGTGCACAAAGCTTTAAAAAATCACGCCGGATCTCACAATTCTATTTTAAGAGGATCTTATACCGCGATCTGTATAAAGTTCAAGTGTAAATTATTCGCCTGGTGTTTCTTTAAAAACCTGCAAAAAGATATAAATTAGGAGAAAATTCTGATTTAACTTGAACCCTTACGATACCAGGATCAGCATCAAATCATGGGCCGAGGAAGACCGTCCGCGCGAAAAGCTGAGCGGGCAGGGCAGGCGGGCGCTTACAGATGCCGAACTCATCGCCATTCTTATTGGCTCCGGCAACCGCGATGAATCTGCAGTGGAGCTAAGCAAACGCATATTGCATCACTACGACAACGATCTTAACCAACTCGGCAAAGCTTCGATAGAGGAACTCTCCAAATTCAAGGGTATCGGCGAAGCCAAAGCTATATCCATCATCGCTGCGCTTGAGCTTGGTCGCAGGCGGGATGATACTGAAGTAAAAACTCCGGAAATTGTCGATACCAGCCGCACAGCTTACGCGGCCATCAAACGCTACCTTGTCGACCTGAACCATGAGGAATTCTGGATCCTGCTCATCGGGCAAAACTGCAAGCTGATCGGCCGGGAGCTGATGAGCAAAGGCGGACTGACCGCCACCGTTGCCGACCCGAAAGTGATCTTCGGCGAAGCATTGCGCCATTCTGCTGCCAACATCATGCTGGCGCACAACCATCCCTCAGGCAGTTTAAAACCGAGCCGGGATGATATCGACCTCACCAAAAAGATAGTAACTGCCGGACGATTACTGGATATAAAAGTGCTGGATCACCTCATCATTGGCGATAATGGTTATTTTAGTTTTGCCGATGAGGGGATAATTTAATATGATAAAACTCTATATACTCTATATCGCATTCGGCTTGTATATGCTGGATCACAGCCTGTTGTTCTGGGGTTTTCCGTTTGAAGGCGGGGGAGCCCTGCAAAGTTATATCGCCGCAATCGCATCGGCAGTATTGTTCTTTATTGTGCCTGCGGTTTGTTTATATAGGCCCCGGGCAGCCCCTGTTTTAGGGCTGATATGCATGGCGCTGTTATCGCCGTTTGTTTTACATTGGATGCTGTACAGGTTTACAGATGAGTATTTTTTATGGGATACTGAAAATGTCATCATGGTTATTGCAGTGGCCTGGTACCTGGTTACGTTGGTTGTTACTATAAATTATTTTATGGTTCGTAACCATCTTACGCTTGCGCCATACGGTAAACTACTAAAGCGGTCGCTCGCATTCCTGCCGCTGTTGGTATTTGTTGGGTTGGTAATTTGCCTTATTAGCTGATCAAAATATAAAACATTATACTATTCATACGGTTAATTCTAAACCATAAAACTTAACAACATGATAACTCCAGACGACCGCGTACCACAAGACGACTTGCAAGGCGAAGAAAAAGACGACCAAATGAGCCAGGAAGACATCCATTCAAACGGCTTCGACGAAGCTGATAAACCGTTGGATGATGATACCGTAGATGAATCCGGCGCATTGTCGCAAGCCTATAAAGCATCAGAATCGGCATTCACGCTGGATACTGATGACGATGATCTGGATGCGGATAATGATAGCCAAAGGTAAAAGGAGAAACTGCAAGGACTCATAAATTTAGTCTACAACCTTTAACCTTTTCCCTTCCACCTTTTACCTTACTTTCACCTTTTCCCATTCCACCTTAAATCCTATCTTTGCCGATTATCATTTTTATCTGATGAAGATATCCTATAATTGGCTCAAAGAATTTATTGATACGGACAAAACGCCCGAAGAAATTTCGACTATTTTAACGGGTATCGGTCTCGAAGTGGAAGTGCTTGACAAGGTACAGGCCATCCCCGGCGGGCTGGAAGGCTTGGTTATCGGTCACGTTAAAGAAAGCGTTGATCATCCCAATTCCGATCATTTACATGTTACCAAAGTTGATGTTGGTACCGGCGAAGACCTGCAAATTGTTTGCGGTGCGGCCAATGTTGCTGCCGGGCAAAAAGTTGTAGTGGCTACCGTTGGCGCTGTGCTGTACCCGATGGAAGGCGACAGCTTCAAGATCAACAAATCAAAAATACGCGGCGAAGTTTCTGAAGGCATGATCTGTGCCGAAGATGAGATAGGGCTGGGCCACTCGCATGAAGGCATTATGGTGCTGGACGCAGACGCTGTTCCCGGCGCTTTAGCCAAAGACTATTTTAAACTTAACGACGATTACCTGTTCGAGATCGGCCTCACGCCAAACCGTGCTGATGCTGCTTCGCATTTGGGTACTGCACGCGATATTGCCGCGTTCCTGAAGATCGGCATAAAGAAACCGGATGTTTCGGCATTTAAGATTGATAACACCAGCAATACCGTAGCGGTTGAAGTGGAAAACACACAGGCAGCGCCTCGTTATTCCGGTTTAACCATTTCAGGCATCGAAGTAAAAGAATCGCCAAAATGGCTGAAGGAGCGTTTGGCGGTGATCGGTGTGCGTTCCATCAATAACATTGTGGACGTAACCAATTATGTGCTGCATGATCTTGGTCAGCCGCTACATGCTTTTGATGCGGATGAGATGGCCGGCAATAAAGTAGTGGTGAAAAACTGCGCAGAAGGCACAACATTTATCACTCTTGATGGCGTAGAGCGTAAACTTTCTGCAGATGATCTGATGATATGCGATGCGGAAAAACCTGCTTGTATAGCCGGTGTATTTGGCGGCATTAATTCGGGTGTCAAGGATTCTACCAGAAATATATTCCTCGAAAGCGCCTATTTCAATTCTGTATCGGTGCGTAAAACTGCGAAACGACACGGTTTAAAAACGGATGCTTCTTTCCGCTTTGAGCGTGGTACTGATCCGGATATGACGGTATTTGCATTAAAGCGCGCAGCTTTATTAATCAAAGAAGTAGCAGGTGGTGAGATCACCTCCGAAATTTATGATAACTACCCAAGCCCGGTTGAACCGTTCGCGGTTGAGATAAGCTATCACCATATCGACAGGCTGATCGGTCAGCAGATTCCGCATGGCGAGATCAAAGCGATTATTGAAGCGTTGGATATCAAGATCGTTGGCGAAACCGCCGAAGGCTTATCGCTAAAAGTGCCGCCATATCGCGTGGATGTTACCCGCGATGTAGACGTGATTGAAGAGATATTGCGTATTTACGGCTATAATAACATTTTTATCCCAACACAGATCAGGGCCTCGTTGAATACTTCGGTACGCCCGGACAGGGATGCAGTGCAAAACCAGTTATCGGACATGCTGACCGCGAATGGCTTCCACGAGATGATGGCCAATTCGCTTACCAAATCATCCTACTCCAATAACCTGGATGCTGCGGTAAAGATATTGAACCCGCTAAGCGGCGACCTGGACGTGATGCGCCAAACCATGCTCTACTCAGGCCTGGAAGCGGTTGCTTATAACCAGAACCGCAAAAACCCAGATCTGAAATTTTATGAGTTCGGCAAGGTTTACAGCATAGCTGAAGATAAGTATGTGGAAAGCCAGCGACTAAGCATTTTTATTACCGGCGCAAATACGGAAGATAGTTGGAGCGACAAAGGCAAGGCCGCATCGTTCTACAACCTGAAATCGGTAGTGGATGGCATTATCGCCAAAGTGAATGTAAAAGATTTTACGGTTGAGGATGCTAATTGCAGCAAGCTGGCTTACGGCCTGAAATATATGCGTGGCAATAAGCAGCTGGTTAAATTCGGATCAGTGAATGCAGCTGCATTGAAGAAAGTAGATGTAGATAAACAGGTTTTCTATGCCGATTTTAATTTCGACCTGCTGCTGCAGTTAGCCCGTAAGAACAACATTATTTTCCAGGACATATCGAAATTCCCGGCAGTAAGGCGTGACCTTTCCATGCTTATCGATAAGAGTGTAACGTTCGGTCAGCTGAAACAGATCGCACAAAAAACAGAAAGGAAATTGCTGAAGGAAGTGAACGTATTCGACGTGTACGAAGGCGACAAGCTTCCGGCAGGCAAAAAATCATACGCGCTGAGCTTTATAATAGAGGATATGGAGAAAACGCTCACCGATAAAGCCATCGATTCGATAATGCAGAAACTTATTTATAACTTAGAGAAGGAAGCGGGCGCGGAAGTGAGGAAGTAGTGGGTGGTTGATTGGGTTGATTAAGTGAGTGGTTTTTATCGTTATATTTTTAACCATTTACCTAGTCAACCTAATCAACTCAATCAACCAATAACATGAGTCAGACAGCACAACAATTAGATAAGGTAATTGACAAAACAGCTCGTTTAATAGAGCTGTGTGCTGCTTTGCAGGAAGAAAACGACCTGCTGAAACTGGAGAATGAAACGTTGAATTCGGCTTTAAATGCCAGCAAAAACAAGAGTAAGGACCTTGAAGAAAAGCTTCGGGTGCTGAAGCTAGCGAAGTCATTTTCAGAAACAAATGAAAAAAGTTTTGACATTAAACAAAAAATTAACGAATTTGTGCAGGAAATAGATAAGTGTATTGTATTGTTGAAGAAGTAATACAATAGTGAAATAGCTCAAATGGGAGAAATCTCAATAAAGATAAATATTGCTGACAGAGTTTACCCGTTGAAGGTAAACATGGAAGAAGAAGAAATAATAAGGCGTGCAGCTAAGCTGATCAACGACCGCGTGAAAGAATACCAGGAAAATTACGCGGTAAGGGATAAACAGGATCTGCTGTCGATGTGCGTGTTGCATTATGCAACATCGGCATTAAAGGCGGAGAAGAAGGTCTCGGTAGAGGATACCGATGTGGCCGAAAAAGTTTATCAGCTGGATCATTTGCTGAACGAGTTTTTCTCAAAGTAATAACGTTCTTTTACATAAAACAAGAGCATTTTTAAGATTTAACCGCAGTTAAATTTTAAGTTTCACTATTAAAAACTTAACGCTTCAATATCAGCGGATCAGGAGGCATGCGTTATTTCGTGAGGTATCTAACGGTAACCCATGATTCTAATATTTCGCCCGGAGGTTTTAAATACATGTCACTTAGAAGTTTAGTTGCGGTTTTTTTATTTATTATAAACTTAAAAAATGAATTCATTCTTGTATGTTATCACCGGGCTGGTCATCGGCGCCGGGGTGGGCATCATTATTGGTCGTTTCCTGCTTAAGAAGCTCTTCAAATCGCAGGAGAACGCCGCCCAGAACAAAGCCAAACTCATCCTTAAGGACGCTGAAAATAATGCCGAGATCTTAAAGAAAAACAAACTGCTCGAAGCTAAAGAGCGCTTTCTGCAAATGAAGGCCGAGCACGAGCAGGAAGTTAACGGCAAAAACAACGCCATCAACCAGCGCGAAAACACCCTTAAACAAAAAGAGCAATCCTTAAACCAAAAGATCGAGAACGCATCCCGCAAGGAAAACGAGCTCGATAATGCCCGCAAAAATGTGGAAAGGCAGAACGAGATCATTGCCAAAAAACAGGAAGAAGTTGACGCGTTAAAAAATCAGCATATCCAGCAATTGGAGACCATTGCAGGCATGTCTGCCGAAGATGCGCGTAATCAGTTGGTGGATAACCTTCGCGAAGATGCCCGCAGCCAGGCTATGGCCCAGATAAAAGATATTGTTGACGAGGCCAAGCTTACCGCTACCAAGGAAGCGAAAAAGATCGTTATCCAAACCATCCAGCGTACCGCTACAGAGGCCGCTATCGAGAACACGGTTTCGATTTTCAATATCGAGAACGACGAGATCAAGGGACGTATTATCGGCCGTGAGGGGAGGAACATCCGCGCGCTGGAAGCAGCTACCGGTATCGAGATCATTGTTGACGATACGCCGGAAGCGATCATCCTTTCGGGCTTCGACCCGGTTAGGCGCGAGATTGCCCGTTTGGCCATGCACCGTTTGGTGACTGACGGCCGTATCCACCCGGCACGTATCGAAGAAGTGGTTGCCAAAACCAAGAAGCAGATAGAAGAAGAGATTGTTGAGATCGGTGAGCGTACCGTGATCGACCTGGGGATTAACGGCCTGCACCCGGAACTGATCCGTATGGTTGGCCGTATGCGTTACCGTTCATCGTACGGGCAAAACCTGTTGCAGCACTCACGCGAGGTCGCCAATTTCTGCGCCACTATGGCTGCCGAATTAGGCCTGAACGTAAAGCTTGCAAAACGCGCCGGCTTACTACATGACATTGGCAAAGTGCCTGACGATAATCCGGAACTGCCGCACGCTATTTTAGGCATGCAGCTGGCCGAAAAATATAAGGAAAACCCTGAAGTATGCAACGCCATCGGCGCTCACCACGACGAGATCGAGATGACTTCCATGTTGTCGCCCATCATACAGGTTTGTGACGCCATTTCAGGCGCAAGGCCGGGCGCACGCCGTGAAGTTGTAGAAAGTTACATCAAACGACTGAAAGAGCTTGAGGAGCTTGCATTGTCGTATCCTGGTGTGGAGAAGACATTCGCTATACAGGCTGGTCGTGAATTGCGCGTAGTAGTTGAAAGCGAGAAGATAAGCGATGCGCAATCAGAAGTGCTGGCAGCAGATATCTCCAACCGCATACAAACCGAAATGACCTACCCGGGACAGATTAAAGTTACCGTGATAAGGGAAACAAGGTCGGTTGCGTTTGCGAAGTAAAAATTAACTCTCACACTGTCATTTCGAACTTGCGGAGGGCGGAAATGTGAAAAGGGCAAGTGAGAAATCTTTTGCGCGATGCCTGGATGCAGTGCATAGTGCAAAAGATTTCTCCTCACGCTATCGCTCAACCCAGCGCAGGTTCGTCGAAATGACAGTACTTTTTAATAGAAGTGGCAAAGACAAAAGTTACTCCCAAGGCTAAAACCCCGGCCCCGGTAGTTCCGGCAGGCGTGGGGTTTTATTTTGATAAGTTCGCGGCAGCGCACCAGGACCGGTTAAATAAGATCATCCATATCGTATTTATCCCCCTGCTGCTGTTCAGTTTGGTTGGCTTGTTTTGGGCCATACCGTTTCCACAAATTAAATTTCTGGGCACATATAACCAGGACTTCAACTGGTCGTCGTTTTTCCTCGCTTTTTTGGTTTATTATTACATCAGGTTGTCGCCTGTGCTGGCCTATCCTATGCTGTTCATCATGCTCGTCATGTTTTACATCGTTACCAAAATGGATGCGTGGCAGAGAGCAGGCGGCCTGGCCGTTTGGATGGTGGCCGGAGTTCTATTTCTGATTTCTGTTGTGGCATTATATGCCGGTTATAAGAAGGAGAGGAAGAAACTTTCGTTTGAGTACAGGTACAAGAATTTGCTGATAGCGCCGCTGTTTTTGTTTAGCCTTATATTTAAAAGGTTTGGGATAAAATACTGATAAAATCCAAACAACTAACAATAGATATTAGTGCTTATTAAGACCTTTTAGTGCCTCCTCCCGGTAAAGGAATTCCGGATGATAATCCTTCCCACCCAGCTTTATTGCCTCGTCATAATCGTTCAGCGCCTGCTGGTATTTTTTCATTTTAAGGTAGGTAAATCCCCGGTAATTATATGCCATAACCAATTTAGGATCTAACTGCAAAGAAAAATTATAATCTTTTATAGCGCTTGCGTAATTTTCTGATGCATACTCGCCATAGCCGCGAATACAGTAAGCGTGTGCATTTGCCGGAGATTTTTTTATAACGGAATCACAGTTATACATCGCTTCCTGGTACCGCTTAAGTTTTTGGTAAATTGTTTGTACTTTATCCAGGTAACCTGTGGTTGAGCGTGGATTGGGAACCAGCAGTTGGATAAAGCCGTTAACAGCTTCCTGGCAGTTTTGTAATGTAAGGTCGACATATTGCAAGTTGTCATAATCAATCCCGGGCTTTGGGTCGATTTTTAACACGTGAAGAAAGTCAATTAGCGCGTTTCCTGGCTGGTTCATATCAGCATAAGTTATTCCGCGAAACAGTATCGCCGCCGGCGCTTCCGGGCTTAACGCTATGGCCTGGTTGAAGTCGGTTAAGGCTTCATTAAAGCGGCGTTTAGTTGCATAAGCCATGCCACGGTAATTCAGTGCAGCAATCATTTTGGGGTCCAGCGCCAAAGCTTTATTATACAAGGGTATCGCACCATCTACATTCCCCAATGAATGCTCTGAAAATCCTTTGTTAAAATAAGCAATGGTAAATTTCGGATTCAACGCAATAGCACGGTCATAATCCGTTAAACAATCGTCATAGCTTTTCAGAATGAACTCTGCCCTGGCCCTCTCGCAAAAAAATTTCTCATCTTTATCATTCAGCTGTATAGCCTTATTGTAATCCTTCAACGCTTTATCAAACTGGTTGGCTGCTGATTTCAATATACCGCGGTCATAAAAAGGATCCGCATTGGTTGAATCCAACCGGATAGATGCATCGAAATCCTCCATCGCTTCCTTGTTATCATTCAGCGTGGCCTTTACATGCCCCATGTAATAATAAGTTATCGCGTCCGGCTCAAGGGTTAAAGCTTGTGTAAAGTCATTGATAGCATCCTGGTAATTGTTCAAAAACATGTTATCTATTCCGCGGTTCCTATACGCCTCTTCATAACCAGGGTTGATGCGTATTGCAGCGTCAAAATCTTTCATGGCTTCGGTAAACCGGCTTAGCCTGCCCAAAGCGGTTCCCCGGTAACAATAAGCAGTGTCACAGTTCGGGCTTAATTGCAAGGCTGTATTCAAATCAATAATAGCCTCATTTATTTTATCTATGCTATTTTCTGAGAACCCCCTGAACACATATGGATCTTTATCTTTAGGGTTAAGCTGAATGGCTTTTGTATAGCACTCGATAGCCTCCTGGTGTTTTGAGGCGTCAGTATAAATTCTCCCCTTTTTAAAATAAGCAAGCTCCAGCCCAGGACTCATGGCAATAGCGCGGTCTATATCGGATTGTGCTGCATCATACTGTTTTAAACTACTCTCCGCAATAGCCTTGGCAATAAGCGCATAAACATTATGCGGCGATAACTTAAGCGTTGTATTAAAATCGGACAATGCTTCTTCATAGCGGTTCAAATCGCAATAGGTAAGTCCACGATTATATAGAGCCAGTGTATCAACCTGGTCAATTTGCAATGCTTTATTAAAATCCTTCAGCGCACCTTCGTTATCCTTTAGTGCCGATCTTGAAAATCCACGGTTGTTAATGGCCAATTCAAAGTCAGGATCGATATCAATGGCCTTGTTAAAATCCCTAATGGCTTCCCCGTACAATTGCAAAATATTTTCGCAATAACCCCTTCTTTCAAAGGCATCAGCATAGGTTGGAAAAGTGCTTAATGCACCACTGAAATCGTCAAGGGCATCAGCAACCCGACCGAGCATGATCTTCGCCAATCCCCGGTTGTACATAACGGCATAATCGCCGGGTCTTAAATTTAGCACATGGCTGTAGTCTGCAAGCGCAGCGTTGCCATTTTTAAGATAGAAATAGGCTATGCCGCGTTGTGAGTACGCTGCAACATTACCGGTATCGGCTTTTATAGCGACAGAAAGCAGGACAACAGCTTCGGCATATTTGCCCTCTTTGTTCTTTGCTATACCGGATTGTAAAGCATCGCTATTAGTTTGCGCAAGAGATGATGAGGTAATGGTAAAACAAAGAAGAACTAAGATATTTATAATTTTCATTAAAAGGTTTGGTTGCTTCCAATACGAATATATAAAGAAGAAATGAAAATGATAGGTTACCGGACTATGACAGCGTAATTAAAAACAGCTGTGCTCGAATATAGTCCCTGGCTTAGGAATAATAAACTTATGTGTTTTAGGTACCTCAATCCCTTAGTTAACGCTACCCCTCTATCAAATTATTCACCTTATCCGTCAATTCCTCCAACCCAAAAGGTTTAGCGATCACGTCATCGCATACCCATGATGACAGGTCTGCATCCTTTTGTATGTAAGCTGAACAAATAATAACGGGGATATGTCCCAGGTCGGGATGGGTTTTTATATGGCGGCAAATTTCGTGGCCGTTGCTGCCGGCAAGATGGTAGTCGAGTATAAAAAGATCGGGTTTAAATTCTTTGGCCAGATCAATGATGTTATTGCTGTCGAGCGTTACTTTTACCTCAAATTCCTGGTAGATCAGGGCTTCGCTCATAATATCGAGGATATCCTGGTTGTCGTCAAGTACTAAAATACGCTTCTGCATGTTCAATAGTTAATTAGGATGAGGTAAAATTACGCTGTAGGCTATTCAAGTACAAATTGGCCATTACATAATGGCATTGGTTTGACTTAAACCGGCAAAAATGGTTTAACAGCATTTTAAATCCATTAAACTTTTCCGAACCGTTTTAATAATGATTTAACGGTGAACCGGAGGGTAATCGTACACTTTCACAATTAAAATATGCCCTTTTTGCGCACAACAGGGTCTTTCATGCGCTATCACAAATATAAAATCTGTTAGCTATGAAGGTATTGCGGTATTGTTAAATTATCGCTTATTCTAAACTTATTCCATATTCTCCCTCTCCATTTGTCCGAAGGACTCCTGTGGAGGAGAGGGCGGGGGTGAGGCATCAGAAATCGTGGTACAGGTCGCGGAAGGTGCTGCGCAGGCCGAAAGTGATGAGCACAGTTTTCGAATTCATTAGGGCATTCGTTTCATTTCTAAACATCAGGCCACCTTCAAACCGCAGGTTATATTTCGGGTTTACGAGGTAGGATAATGTTCCTTCGCCGTAAAAAAGATGCGTGTTTACTCCTGCTCCTGTATAACTTGCCGGTAGCGGAGCAGCGGGGAAGGCCAGCATAACATTACTGCCAAAATCATCTGCTTTATCAGGATCAAGGCCCAATTGCGCATATTCCAACTCGCCCTGTATATCGAATTTGCCTAACGAGTAATTCAATATGCCTATCGCTTCCTTAAAGTTAGCGCCAAGCGGGTCGCCTAATGATTGGCTGTAGTCGGTATAGTTGGTGATGGCCTGCGGCGATGAATAGGTGTAAGGTTTAACTGTGTTGTATTCAGCCAGGTAGTTAAGGTTAGTCAAACCAAA
>JABDAU010000081.1 GCA_013289045.1 Bacteroidota bacterium
ATTTTTATCATCAACCATGAAAAATAAAATATTATCCCGCGCCAAAATACTGGCAACGCTAACATTAGTCTTCATTTTTTCTTCATCCTTTGCTCAAAATTTAAAGGTGGCTGCCGCTGCAAATTTGCAGGGTATCATCAAAGTGCTCGCGGCAGACTTTACCAAAAAAACAGGCGTTGGCGTCGATCCCATCATCGGGGCATCCGGCGGCCTGGTGGCGCAGGTGCGCAACGGGGCACCGTTTGACGTTTTCTTATCTGCAGATATGTCATTTCCGCAAACGCTATTTAATGAAAACCTTACAACAGGCAAGCCGGTGGTGTATGCCTCGGGCAGCCTGATCATTTGCAGTACGCAAAATATTGGCTTTGAAAATTGGGAGAGGTTGCTGCTTACGCCATCTATAAAAAAAGTAGCTATCGCCAATCCTAAAATAGCCCCTTATGGCCGCGCAGCCGAAGAATCACTTAACAAAAAAGGCATTTTCAGCGAGATACAAAGCAAGCTGGTTTATGGCGAAAGTATTTCGCAGGTGAATACGTACATCACCACCGGGGCGGTTGATGTTGGTTTTACCACGCAATCATTAGTAAAAGACGTGGAAGGAAAAACTGTGCTTTATTATAAGATCATCGATCCTAAAACTTATTCGCCTATCGAACAGGGCATGGTGATACTGAAACATGCAGAGGGAAATGCCAATGCGGAGAAGTTTTATCAGTATATCTTAAGTGCGGATGCGAAGAAGATCTTTAAGGAGTACGGGTATATAGTGAATTGATAGCATAAACAAAATTATTACTACCTGTGTTATCATCAAAAATATATCCACCATGACAAAACCAGCAAACTCCCACGATAAGCCATCACCATCCGATACGCCAACTGAACGCCCTGACGATATGGGCCACAAGAGCATAGTGCGCGGGGAAGACAAAGAATACCAGGACGACCAGCCTCATGGCGGCAACATTGCCAAAAAACATCAGAAAGAGGAACAACCGGTAGAGCCCGTTAAAAATGCGCCTGCCGGTAAAGGTGCACAGGAAGGTAAAGTACAGCCGTAATACTCATAATTGGCATAAAATACGCTCTTTTTTGCAATGTTTTATCCAAAAAGTGCAATAAAAGCATTGTGCTAATTTAATGAAATGTTATTTAGCTAATGCCTGTATATGAGTTAATTACAAAATAACTCCCTGTAGCAAACCGTAGCAAAACCGTAGCGTTTTCATGCATAAAGCGTAGCGTTGTTGCTACACTTACAAAATCGTATCAGTACTTATGATAAGATGATTTTCTACCGGGGGAAATTTATATCCTGAAAATCTGCTTAATCTGCTTAATCCTGGTTCAGACCTACCTCGCAATCCCCGCCGAGTTAAACTGCAGATCGTACAATTTACGGTAGAAACCGTTTTCAATTTTGAGCAGTTCCTGGTGGGTGCCCATTTCCTTTATTTCGCCATGGTCGAGTACGATGATGCGATCGGCGTTTTGGATGGTAGATAGACGGTGCGCAATAACGATAGCTGTGCGGCCCTGCATTAGTTTATTGATGGCGTTCTGTATGAGTATCTCGGTTTCGGTATCTACGGATGAGGTGGCTTCATCCAAAACCAATATCGCGGGGTCATAAACCAGTGCACGGATGAACGAAATGAGCTGCGCCTGTCCGGCCGAAAGGGTTGAACCACGCTCCATCACATTGTAATCATACCCTCCCGGCAGGCGCTCGATAAATTCATGTGCGCCTACATCTTTCGCGGCGGAAACGATCTGCTCGCGGGTAATGGTTTCATTGTTAAGACTGATATTATTGGCGATGGTATCGGTAAACAGGAACACATCCTGTATCACCGTAGCGATCTGTCCCCTCAGGTAGTTTACATCGTAATCGTGGATATCGATATCGTCTACAGTTACCTTTCCCTTACCGATCTCATAAAATCGGTTGAGGATATTGATGGTCGACGATTTGCCCGCGCCTGTTGCACCTACCAATGCCAATGTTTCGCCCGGTTTTACATGGAAATTGATATCTTTCAATACCCAGTTCTCATCATTATAAGCAAACCAAACATCTTCAAAACGGATATCGCCTTTTATGCGCCCGGTGTTGACTGTGCCATTATTTTCGGCGACTTCCTGTGTATCTAAAACTTTGAAGATCCTGTCGGCGCCCACCATTCCCATTTGCAGGGTGTTAAACTTATCCGCCAGCTGCCTTATCGGCCTGAACATGAGGTTTAGCAAAACGATGTAAGCTGCAATAGTACCCGTCGTCACCGGCTTATGATTCGGCGAGAGCCAAACCAGTTGCTGATCGGTCAGAACGCGCTGTGCGCCATACCAAACCAGGAGGCCCATACATATGGCGAACAGTATTTCCACCACCGGGAAAAAGATAGAATAATACCAGTTGGAGCGGATGTTAGCGTCGCGGTATTTTTCATTTACGGCAACAAATTTGCGCATCTCCTGGTCTTCGCGGGCAAAATATTGTATCACGCTGATGCCGGAAATATGCTCGGCAAGGAAAGTATTAAGATGTGCCACCTGCGTACGCACTTCCTGGAAGGACGATTTGATGGCTTCTTTAAAAATATAGGTTGCCACAAAAAAAAGCGGCATAGGTATCAGCGTAACCAGCGCCAGTTTCCAATCCATATACAGCATTGCGGCAATGATGGCTACCACCAGCAGCATATCGCCCATAATAGAGATGAGGCCTTCTGAAAAAATATCGGCAATGGTTTCAAGGTCGGATACCGTGCGGGTGATCAGCACGCCAATTGGCGTACGGTCGAAGTATTTAAGCCTGAGGCTGGTGATATGATTAAAAATATCGGTGCGCAGATCGCGGATCACCGATTCGCCGAGCCAGTTGGTGAGATATGTTTGATAATATTGAGCGGCAGTTTGGATAATGAGCTGCGCCATCATGATGATCACCATGGTAAGCAAGCCGTTATAATTATCCTTTAAAATATAATCATCCAATGTCCTTTGCACCAGTATGGGCTGCACAATGGCAATTGCCGCAAGAAAAATGGTCAAAAATACAGCAACGACAAAAGTTTTATTGTAAGGCTTTACATAATGCATCACCCGGCTTAACAGCGTCCAGTCGAGCGCTTTGCCGGTAACTGCAGATGGTGATTTTTTGTCGGCGGCTATTTTCTTCTCTTTGCTCACAATTCAAATATAGGTACTCTCCCTCTTTTATTCCCCCTTCTCCGAAGGAGTTCTTACGAACAGGGGGTTAGGGGGCAAATTTTACCTCAGTAAGATATAAGCCGCAGGCGGGTACCGACGTGCCGGCTTTGCTGCGGTTTTTGCTTTGGATAATGAGTTTCACCTGCCAGGGCTCAATCTCATGCCGCCCAACCTGCAGCAAGGTACCCACAATGGCACGCACCATATTGCGCAGGAACCTGTCGGCGGAGATATGGAAAACGATGCCATCATCAGCCTTTACCCATACGGCATGATAGATCTTGCAGTTGTTGGTTTTTACTTGTGTATTCGATTTACTGAAACAGCTAAAATCCGTAAACTCCATGATCATCCTGGCGGCCTTATTCATCAGCTCAAGATCCGGCTGATCGCGGATGAGCCAGGAATAATTTTGTTTGAAAGGGTCTTTGTTAAAATGGATATGGTACTCATACGATCGCATCACCGCATCAAACCGAGCATGCGCTTCTGGCTGAACAGGGGTTATGTTTTTTATGGCGATGCCCGTTGGGAGTATGGCATTCAAACTTTTTACTTTTTCTATGGCCCATGGACCATGGTCCATGGACTCTTCACCCTCCTCCAGATCAAAGTGCGCAAAAAATTCTTTCGCATGCACACCGGTATCTGTACGGCCGCAGCCGGTGGTTTCAATTGGTTGTCGCAGCACGGTAGCTAATGCTTTATCCAAAACCTCCTGTACGGTAATGGCGTTGGGCTGCACCTGCCAGCCGTGGTAATTGGTGCCATCGTAAGCGAGTTCGATAAAAAAACGTTGGGTTGCCACTGGCGGCAAAATTACGAAATAGGTTTGCTATTTCAGATTTACAGCACTATTTCATAGGGAAACGCTTAAATATCTTAAGCGCCTGTTATTCAATATTTAGGCTAAAGCCCAAACAAGCTAATACACCGAACCGTTGGCTAAAGCCAAACGGCAATTAATTTTATTATTGCCGTCCCATTTATGGGGCGGATAGCTGTAAAAAACGCATCGGCTTTAGCCGAACATCTGTAGAACATTTTAAAAGCGATTTCCATTCGCTATTGCATTTCTATTAATCAAACAATCCTATCTTTGCCTTAAATACAAATACTTATGATACAACGCGTACAGAGCATTTACTTATTCCTCGCCAGCCTGGCCATATTTGCGCTTTATTTATTCCCTTTGCTGCACAATGTGTACGCGGGGCCAATCCCTGTTACCATTACCGTTACCGGCAGTTATGTTGATGCCCCCGGCGTCCATATCATGCACGACCATTTTGTGGCTTTAAGCGCTGTAACAGCAGTTATGGGGTTGATACCGCTGGTGATCATCTTTCTTTTCCGCAATCGTAAACAACAGATCGCCTTGTGCTGGAGCACTATATTGGTAATTGTAGGCTACAGCTTCTGGATGACCCAGGTAGCGAAAAGCGTTATTGGCGATAACCCTATAAAAACGGCTAATTTTGGTATAGGCATCCTGCTTTGCCCAATTGCTATTGTGGCGATGATAGCTGCGGTGAGGGCCATACAAAGGGATGAGAAACTGATCAAGTCGGCAGACAGGCTGAGATAATTCGTTAATTTTTAGCGTACTTTTGTAAACACATGGGAGCATATAATTTACAGGTGACGATAGACCAGGACTCGGGCTTTTGCTTTGGGGTGGTTTACGCCATTGATATGGCGGAAGAGATTTTGGGTGAGGATGGCTACCTGTATTGCCTGGGCGACATTGTTCATAACGACGAGGAAGTGGAGCGCCTGAAGGCTAAAGGCCTGCGCATTATCGGGCACGACCAGCTGGCCGGCCTGCGTAACGAAAAGGTGCTGATCCGCGCACATGGCGAAGCGCCTGAAACTTACCGTGTAGCGCTTGAAAATAATATTACGCTGATCGACGCCTCATGCCCCGTAGTGCTGAAACTGCAGAACCGTATCAAAACTTCCTTCGATTCGAACGAAAAGATCCTGATCTTCGGCAAACATGGCCATGCGGAAGTGATCGGTCTATCCGGCCAAACCAATAACGAGGCCATTGTTTTCCAGGATATTGCCGAACTGGACAATATAGAGCTGCCGCATAACATCACGCTATATAGCCAAACCACCAAAAGCACCGAAAAATTCTACAGCGTAAAAGAAGAATTGATCTCGCGCGGCTATGAACTGAGGGCGAACGATACCATCTGTCGCCAGGTGAGCAACCGCGACAAGGACCTGCCCGATTTTGTAAGCAAATTTGATAAGATCGTATTCGTATCAGGCAAAAAGTCTTCCAACGGTAAGGTACTGTACGAGGTATGCCGCAAGAATAATCCGAACACTTATTTCATTTCTTCGGCGGATGAGTTAAAGCTGGATATGTTCTCTCCTAATGATAAGGTAGGCATTGCCGGCGCCACTTCAACCCCGATGTGGCTGATGCAGCAGGTAAAGGGTGAATTGGAAACCTACTAAATCTCACTGTCACCATTCCGCTATTTTTCAGACCCACATCGGGCGGTTAATCGCTTTTTGTTACTTTTGCGCTCATTATGAGCAAAAAGGGAGTTTTACTGGTAAACTTAGGCACGCCCGACAGTCCTTCAACCGCGAATGTACGCAAATACCTGCGCGAATTTTTGATGGACCCCCGGGTTATCGACATTAATCCTATCTCCCGCACCCTGCTTGTAAAAGGCATTATCGCACCAACCCGCGCGCCAAAATCGGCAAAGCTTTACCAGCACATCTGGGACGAGAAAACAGGCTCGCCGCTTTTGCATTACAGCAAATTGCAGCAGCAATTACTACAGGAGCGATTGGGCGATGAATACATAGTAGAGTTGGCCATGCGCTACCAAAGTCCGTCTATAGAAACTGCATTGGATCGTCTGAAGAATGCTTTGGTTAAAGAGATCCGGGTGATCCCGATGTTCCCGCAATATGCTTCGGCCAGCACCGGCTCTGTTTATGAAAAGGTGATGGATTTGATCGGTAAATGGCCTACGCCTCCGCCAATATCATTCGTTAATTCATTTCATGATAATGAGCTGATGATACAGGCTTTTGCCGAAAACGCCAAAAAACATCAGCCTGAAACTTATGACCATGTGCTGTTCAGTTTTCACGGCCTGCCACAGCGCCAGCTCATTAAAGCCGATCACACCCATAACTATTGCCTTAAAGTAAAAGATTGCTGCCAAACGTTTAACGATACTAACAAATTCTGCTATTCGGCACAGTCCTATCATACTGCCAATCTCATCGCGCAGCAGCTCAATATCCCACAGGAAAAATACACCGTTTGCTTCCAGTCGCGCCTGGGCAGCGACCCATGGGTGCAGCCTTATACCAGCGAAGTGGTGGCCCAAATGGCCAAAGAAGGTAAAAAACGCCTGCTGGTATTCTGCCCGGCTTTCGTAGCCGATTGCCTTGAAACGGTTTACGAAGTGACCGAAGAATATGGCGGCGAATTCAAAGCCCTCGGTGGCGAGCATGTGCAGCTGGTTGAAAGCTTGAATGATTCACCGTTGTGGATTGAGGCGCTGGAAGGATTGGCGAAGGGGAAATAAAACGCCTGCTGTATTTTCAATAAGAAATCTGTATTTTTGATCTATGAAGTTTGTTTTGGAAGTTAAAGAAGATAAAGCAGCAGCGCTGATGGCAGTACTGAATGATTTACCTTATGTTAAATCCAAGCCACTCACCCCATATAAAGCTAAGATCCTCGAAGACCTTAAAGAAGCAGTTGAAGAATTTAACCAGGTGTTAGCCGGCAAGCTTGAGGCCCGGGATGCTGACGAGTTGCTAAATGAGCTATAATGTTAAATTCATACCTAAGTTTGAAAAGGAATTAAAACATCTTGCTAAAAAGATATCCTTTCTTTTAAATCTGATTTCTCCATTCTTCTATCATCATTAAAAGAAAATCCAACCCAAGGCATTTCGCTCGGGAATGAGTGCTATAAAGTTCGCATGGCTATAACAAGCAAAAAGGTAAAGGCAAATCAGGAGGAGCAAGGGTAATCACGTGTTTCAAAATTCTGCATGGCACAGTGTATTTATTAACTGTTTTTGATAAAAGTGACCAGGAGACGGTATCGGATAAGGAGTTGAAAGAGCTTTTGAGCTATATTTGATAGCATCTTTGTTTGTCCTTATTTTTCTTACATTTATCGTTCAGTAGCTTAAACTCATGGCAAAATACTTTACCCTTTTCTCACTCTGCATTATAACCAACTGTGCCCTTGCGCAAAATATCGTTCCCACAACAATCAAAGAATTGCCTGCCGGCACCGTAAAGTTTCAGGGCGGCACCAATACCTGCTGGTCGTTTTCCACCACCTCAATGATCGAAACGCAGTTAATTCAAAGTGATAACGAGAATATCGATATCTCTGAGATCTATACCTCCCGCAACATGTTCATCGAAAAGGCTAAGCGGTATATTCTTTCAGGCGGAACTACACTTTTCGAAGCTGGCGCTTTGTCGCACGATGCTTTGTTTGGGATACAGAAATATGGCGCCATCCCTAATGAGTTCTACCCGCGCGAAAAGGCCGTAGCTTTTTCCATGCGCTCAAAGATTCAGCTGGATGAGATCTTGAAGAATTACCTCGACTCCGTTTTAAAGAATAAACCGATCAACCCTAACTGGCTGGCAGGTTTCATCAAAAAACATGATGACATTGTCGGCGTTCCCCCTGAAAAATTCACCTGGCATGGGAAGGAATATACGCCAATTACTTTCGAGCAGGAAGTATTGAAATTCAATCCTGACGACTATGTGACCATCACTTCGTTCACCCATCATCCATTTTATAAAAACTTCGCGCTCGAGATCCCGGATAACTTCCTGATGGCTGAGCCTTATTTAAATGTTCCGCTGGATGAGCTGATCAATATCGCCGGCTCGACCATACAAAAAGGCTACCCGCTTACAGTAGATATGGACGTGAGCAATAACGGCTGGAACACCGGCAATAGTGGATATGCACTGTTTGAGGGTACGCGTTTTCATAATGTAGCTGATCCCGATACCAGCGAAATGGCCTACAGCCCCGGGCTTCGCCAGCAATTGTTCGAGACGCTGGAAACGCAGGACGACCACCTTATCCATGTAGTCGGCATAGCGAAAAGTAAAAGCGGCAAGCTGTTTTTTATCCTGAAGGATTCAATGGGAATAAGAGGGCCTTTCCAGGGGCATGATTATATTTCCATCAATTATTTTGGCATCAATGCGCTGGCTATCACCATACCCAAAAAAGCGCTTGACCCTAAATATTTGCCGATGGTTAATACCACGCCGGGGCGAGGGTTGTAACCGCTCCACGTCATGCCGAACTTGTCGCCTATCTTATATGTGGGATGCTGAAACAAGTTATCTGTTTTCCCTCACTGCACCTTCTTAAAATCATACGGCGTATATTCCACAAAATCGGCAACTTTTACGTGTACGCCGTTTACCACGCCATTACTTACCATAAAAGGAAATACCGCTTTACCTAATATCGGATCAGAGAAAGTTACGTAGAAACGGTTACCGCCAAGGGGCTGCAGGTGTGCGTACATTTTAGGGTGATGCTCAAAACGCATATCCAGGTCATTCGTTTCGCCTACTGTAACGGTCATATTGCCGTATAGCTCGTTAAAATATTTGCCGGCATAAGCGCTCAATGGTAATGTGGCTGGATGGTTCATGGCAATGGTATCATGCCTTCTCTTGTCAAGCGCCAGGTCATTTGCCTGGTTTGCTTTGAATTTATTCATATAGAAGCCATTATAGTTATGAAAAGACTGCTTAAAGTAAGCGTCCATCACGTCCCAGCGTAAAGCATTAAAAAACTCGTTTTGATCGGTATTGGTTAGCACAATAATGCCCAGGTGTTCATCGGGCACCAGCGTAACTGATGATAGATAGCCGTTCACGCCGCCGTCATGCATCACTATGCGGTGGCCTGCATAAGTGGTCAAAAACCAACCCAGGCCATAAAGCTGATATTCTTTTTCGCCATTCAAATACGTTATATCACCAACAATATCCTGCGGCTCACGCGTAGCTTCAATTGCTGCTTCCGGTATAATTTGCTTATTGCCCACTTTCCCATTATTCAATAAACACAGCACCCATTTGCTCAGGTCATTCGCGCTCGAGCTGATCGCTCCGGCAGGCGCTAAACCATCTATCTGGCAATAAGGAATGGCTGTCAACCGTCCGTCAACCATCGTATGGGCGGCAGTTTTGTTAAATGCGGTAGGCATTTGCTTGGTAGTGGCAATGGTATTGCCCATTCCCAATGGTGCGAAAATATAATCCTTTAACCACGACTCCCACGAGCGGCTGGTTACTGCCGGGATCACCTGCCCCGCCGTTAAAAATGCCGAGTTGGTATAGCCCCATTTCGTGCGGAACGGGTATTTTGCTTTCACCAGCGCCATTTTAGCAATGATCTGCTCGCGGGTAAGGTCGGTATTGTAAAAAGTAAAATCCCCCTGGAAGGTCATAAAACCCAGGCGGTGGCACATTAGGTCGCGTATGGTAACCATTGAACCGGCGGCGGCGTTATCCAATTTAAACGAGGGGATGTATTTAGTTATCTTATCATCCAGCGAAAGCTTACCTTGTGTTTGTAGCGTAGCTAAAGCAGTAGCAGTGAATGCCTTGGTATTGCTGCCAATCATAAACAGCGTATTTTCATCCACCCTGTCGTTCAAGCCCAGTTCCTTTATACCATAGCCACGCATCATCACCACTTTCCCATCTTTCACAATGCAAACTGCGGCACCCGGTATGCGCCATTCAGTCAGGGCTTTGTTGATATAAGCCTGCAGGCTGTCGCTCATGAATTTGCTCCTGTCGACATTCTGTGCGTTAACTGATGTAATGAACAGCGCCATTCCCGTAAGGAGGAATGATAACTTTTTTAACATAAGAAGATGGGTTTGATTAAAAATACTAATTTAACGCAAAAAAATAGCCCTGGCATTAGTTATACCGATAAAATCAAAAATAATTTTTATACTGACCATGAATAAAAGATTACTACAAGCAGCATCTTCGGCTGTTATTGCGCTGGTGTTAATGCTCTTCGCCTTTAGCACAGCAAACGCCCAATTTGAAAAGCTGCACTGGGCACCAGACGGTTATCATTATTATATCTTACAAAATGATACCATTTACAGCCGCGACGTACGCATTAAAGGCTCAAAAACAGCAGTACTGAGTCCTGATTTGATGACAGCCCCGGGGCAGGCAGCTTTACAGCCAGATAATTTTTCGGTTACTGCCGATGGCAAACGGATATTACTATTCACCAATACCAAAAAAGTATGGCGCTATAACACCCGCGGCGATTACTGGCTTTACGATTTCAATACCAAAACACTGAAACAGATCGGTAAGGACAGGCCTGCCTCTTCACTTATGTTTGCCAAGCTATCGCCTGACGGTACAAAAGTAGCCTACGACAGTGAGCATAACCTGTATGTAGAAGAACTGGCAACAGGAGCCGTAAAACAGCTTACTTTCGATGGTTCCAAAAGGTTCATCAATGGCACTTTTGATTGGGTGTACGAAGAGGAATTCGATTGCCGCGACGGATTCCGCTGGTCGCCGGATAGCAAAAGCATTGCTTATTGGCAGGTTGATGCGCGAAAGATCAAAAATTACCTGATGCTGAATACAACCGACTCCGCGTATTCCTACACCGTGCCTGTCGAGTACCCTATCGCTGGTGAAGATCCGAGCTCATGCCGTGTAGGTGTAGTGGATATCGGTACCGCTAAAACCACCTGGATGAATATTCCCGGCGACCCTATACAGCATTACATTCCGCGTATGGAATGGACGACTAATTCAAACGAGATCATACTCGAGCAGCTAAACCGAGCGCAAACACAAAGCTGCATATATGTAGCAAATGCCCAAACCGGCAATGCGAGGTTAATACACGGCGAAAGCTCAAAAACGTGGATAGAAGAAAAAGACACCTGGAACGATGACAACCCGGTGGGATGGGATTGGGTAAATAAAGGCAAGGACTTTATTTGGATGAGCGAAAAGGACAACTGGCGCCATCTGTATAAAATCGGCCTCGACGGGAAGGAAACGCTGATAACCAAAGGCAATTATGATGTGATAGGCCTGAAGGTAGTTGACGATGAAGGCGGCTATATCTACTTTACTGCCTCGCCTGATAACGCCACGCAAAAATACCTGTACCGCATAAAAATAAATGGCGGCGATGCTGTGCGATTGTCGCCGGCTAACGAGCCGGGTACGCACACCTATAGCATTGCACCAAATGGCAAATCGGCTTTGCATCTTTTCTCAAATATTTACACACCTTACCAGGATGAAACGGTGAGCCTGCCCGATCACAAGCATTTAACCGGAGATACCATTAAGGTAAAGACTGACGCAAAGAACAAACCTGAGTTTTTCAAAGTAATAACAGCCGATGGCGTACAAATGGACGGCTGGATGGTAAAGCCAACCAATTTCGACCCTAATAAGAAATATCCGGTATTATTTTATGTTTACAGCGAGCCGGCTGAAGCAACCGTAAAAGATCAATATTATGCTGATTATAACTGGGTTTATGCCGGTAATTTGGCGGATGATGGCTACATTTATATTTCGATGGATAACCGCGGCACGCCTGCACCAAAAGGGGCCGACTGGCGTAAAGCTATCTATAAAGACATCGGCGATATCAATGTGCACGACCAGGCCATGGCTGCTAAGGAAGTGATTAAATGGCCATTCGTCGACTCGACGCGTACGGCGGTTTGGGGCTGGAGCGGCGGCGGCTCATGCACGCTTAACCTGCTGTTCCAGTATCCTGGTTTATATAAAACAGGTATTGCAATAGCTGCGGTAACCTGGCAGTTAAGTTACGATGATGTTTACCAGGAACGTTATATGGGTGTGCCGACCGACAGCGCCAGCCGGCAAGTGTTTGTTAAAGGGTCACCGCTTACTTATGCAAAAAACCTGAAGGATAATTTATTGTACATACATGGCAGCGGCGATGATAATGTGCATTACAGTAATGCCGAACGCCTGATCAACGAATTGGTAAAATACAACAAGCAGTTTCAATTGATGATCTATCCAAACCGCACACATGCCATTAACGAAGGTGAAGGTACGGACCTGCACCTGTCAACCCTTTACACAAAATATCTGAAGGAGCATTGCCCGCCTGGGGGAAGATAGATTTGAAATTCGAATTTCGGATATCCGTTCTGCTAGCTGGCAGGAACGGATTTTAAGATTTAATAATTTTATTCCCTCCCACGGGGTTTAAGTTAACCCATAAAATAAAAAGAAATCGTAATGTCCTCTAACGGTCCATGTTAATGATAAAATCCAAGCGGCCGGTTGTTAATTTATAACCCACGAAACGTTCCTACGGAACGTAGGACTCATTTCATACGCATTTCTACCCACCAGACGTCCCTACGGGACGTATAACCTGCAAGCCACGTCCCGTAGGGACGCCTGGTGGGTAGAAAAACGATTAATATTTACAATTGTGTTCCGTAGGAACACCTGGTGAAATAGTCAACTATGCCAGCCATACAATTTTATGGGTTAACTTAAACCCACGGGGAGGTGTGCGGCTGGAATGTGGAATGGCAGGTCCGAAGGCCTCCTACGCGCTATTCATAGCGCCCTCCACTTGGAGGGATTTATTTAGCTATCTGCTTCCTTATTTAAACATGCCCATATTGCATATTGAGAAGAATGCAATTAACGAAGGCACGGTTAGTAAAAGATAAACAACCAGCATCTGATGGTTATCGGCATTTCCGGCTACAAATACTTTGTAAAAATCGGTTTTTATATTTTCTATATTCTTTTTCATGGCGTTAAATTTTATATTTCGACCATGTGAAATGAGCATAGTTTAAAATACCTTTTAAATATTTAGAATTAACAAACTTTCTTTTCGCGTTTACATGTTGAAATTGGATAAAATTAAATCCGTATTTTGTAGACTGTAATAAATCATATTACATGGTGTTTATCTTCTCTAATACTTACATGGTGTAACGCATAGGAATAATGTGACTGATAAATAAGTTAATTATATGTCGAAATATTTATTAATACCGCTACTTGCCTTACTTTACTTTAACAATTGTTATTGCCAAGTAGTCTCTGAAAAACAAGGCGTTACAAAGAAACATATGTCTTTGGAAGATGCGTTAAAAAAGGTCGAAAATGACAAGTTAAATAACAAGAAAAACGCATGTTACACAGTTGGATATGATATTAATTTAAAACCTTATATTGAAATAACTTTCTTGAACAAATCGAGTAGTAAAACTGTAACTACTTTCCGATTTGACTATGAATATAAAATGAGTGGTATAGATTATGCGTCAAGCAGAACACTATATGAAAGAATTAAACCAAAAACAAAAGCCAAATTTAAATTGAAGTTAAGTGATAGTGAATGTAAATCTTACACAACACCAACAGACTTTGAATTTCAAAAACTAGAATTAAAAAGTATTAGATATAGTGATGGAAGTGATGTTGATTATATAATTTTTGACTTTGAGCCTAAGTGATTTTCATGCCTTTCAATAAGTTTATCATACCATGATTTCGCATCATTATAAATGTAATACTCAAAACCACATACAATACAAAATAAGGAGTCCTTTTCTCTGTGATGTATTCGAACAGAGGTTAATTCATATTTAGAACCACAATTTTGGCAGGTTTCGATTTGCTTCATATTTGTTAGGCGTATTTCAAATATAATAATTTACTGCATTTTAAACGTAACAAAAAAAGCCCTTGCGCATAAAGCAGCAAGGGCCTGTATCTAAATTTACTATTGGTTCGCAGGGAAAAATTAATATTCGTTCTCGTCCATGCTTTCCAGCATATCGGTGTCCGGACGGGACGGTTTTGAAGCAGCTTCGGGATCGAAGTCGCTTTTGCGGCCAAGCAGGGTGAAGTTTTCGGCCACTATTTCAGTTGTATATTTTTTTATGCCTTCCTTATCCTCAAATGATCGGGTGCGGAGCTTACCTTCTATATAAACCAACTTACCCTTTTGAAGGAATTTGGCGGCAACTTCGGCTAAACCGCGCCACATAACAATGTTGTGCCATTCGGTTTGCTCTATTTTTTTGCCGTCTTTGTTGTAGTTTTCAGATGTAGCAAGCGGGAAACTTGTTACCGAAACCCCACCTTCTAACACGCGTACCTCGGGGTCTTTTCCCAAATGTCCTACTAAAATAACCTTATTAATGCCTGACATAGTTTAAATTAAACAAGAAATTATTCTACAAATTAAAAATATTTTTTAGAAATATAAAAATGATTTTTGGTAATGCGAGAATTTTCAGGTTTTCAATTGGCGTAAAAAACCAATTTTGTTCTAATTTAACACTTTTTGGGAATAATTTTATAAAACGGACATAAAGCCTTTGGTGGGTGAGTACATGCTTATAAACCTGCGAAATTTCCACAATTTCGGCGTTTTCTCCGAAAGCGTCGGTTGTCTGCGGCAAATTCATCAGTTCTTCAATGGGCAAAATGGTATCCGTTTCCACCATCGGAAGGTCGTACATATTGGCCCAAATATTTTTTTCATCACGTTTGTTAAGCAATATTTCTCCATTCTTAATAATTAAGAAATAGTTAAAATATCGCTCTTTTATCTTTAGCTTCCTGAGTTTTACCGGTAGGTTGGTTGTAGCATTATGTTTAAATGCGTAGCAGCCCATCCGCACAGGGCAAATGCCGCAGGCAGGGTTTTGGGGCTTACAAAGCATCGCTCCAAATTCCATCATCGCCTGGTTATGCAGCCCGGGATGATCATGGTTCAATACTTCATCAGCAACCTGCTGAAAGATCTTCTTTCCTTTAGGGCTATTAACCGGTTCATCAATCCCAAAATATCGCGACAGCACCCTGTAAACATTTCCATCCACAACAGCCTTCGCTTCGTCTGCCGAAAAAGACGAGATCGCTGCAGCGGTATATTCCCCAATCCCTTTCAGTTTAATCAGCTGATCATACTGCTGCGGGAATACGCCGCCATATTCTTCCTGCACCAGCCGGGCCGTCTTTAGCATGTTCCGGCCCCGTGAATAATAGCCAAGCCCCTGCCACAGTTTGAGGATCTCGTCTTCCCGGGCAGCGGCAAAACTGCCCACGTTTGGATATTTTTCCAGGAAACGGTAGAAATAGGGCATACCCTGCTCAACGCGGGTCTGCTGCAGTATCACTTCTGAGAGCCATATTACATAGGCATCGTTTGTGTTG